>CAZAMW010000232.1:0-2606 GCA_964486265.1 uncultured Nitrosopumilales archaeon
CGACTACCTACAACTTCACCGCAACGAGAATACGCGAAGAGTAGAGGCGCCACGACGCGTAGGCTAACGAAGGAAGACATCCTCGAAGGCTCACGCAGGAGAGAGACCGTCCTCGTCAAGGAGTACGACTCGGAGGTCTTGGTGCGCCCTCTCACCGACGGAGAGCTTTCGCGGATATTTTCTGTCATAGGGCCAGTGCCGCTGCGCCCCGATGGCACCCCTGACCTCACCAAGGTCGAGGTCGACAAGAACTTCGAGGCTCTGCGGCTCGCCGCCTCGATAGGCCTGGTGGAGCCGCAGCTGGATTTCAAGGAAGTCGCTGAGATGAAGTTCGGCGCGCCCGAGGCCATCGGGATGAAGATCCTTGAGCTGAGCGGGGTCTCCCCACCGGAACAGTCTAAAAAAAAAGACGTGAAGTAGAGGACTTGGCGAGGAGCGCCGAGGGCCAGGAGCTCGCCACGCTCTGCCTAGACCTCGGATACAAACTCGCGCCGGAGGCTCGCGACCTTACGAGGACCCAGATCAACTTCTTGATGGCCGCACTCGCGCTAAGGGCGGAGGCTTCGACCGTCTCAGACCTCGCCGAGCAGGGGGTGACCCGGATCGTGGTGAGGGACGACCTGGAGGGAGAGGGCTGATATGAATGAGGACTCGAAAGGCGAAGGGCTGCTCGCGTCGGCCGCTTCGCGCTTCATAAGATTCCTGAGAGGTCCATCTGTCGGTCCGGTGCTCGGCGAGACCACTTCTTCGGTCTCATCCCTGGTCAAGTTCGGAGCCGGCCTCGCATCCAGACTCATGCGCAGCGTCGTTATCACGGTTGCGGGTCCCCCATACTTTCCAAGAAGGAAGCGCCGTAGCGCCGCCCGGACGACGGTCCCCCCGGAAGCCGAGGAGGAGACTGAAGATGAGGCGCCGGGTGAATCACCGGAAGAATCGCAGGATGACACGGCAGCCTTCGAGCGCGCTTCATTCCCATCCTTCTCCCGGAACTCGCAGACGGCCTTTACACGAATGGCCACGAGCAGCCGCACGCCCTCCGGAACCTCCTTCACGCCCTATCGACTGCAAAACTCAACGGAGGCGACCGCCTCTGCCCCTGCTGACTCCGACACCACCTTCCGGGAGGACGTCGCTCGTGCATCTGTCTCCCCTGCGGCGGCAATGCTGTCCTTCCAAACCGCCGCGACAGGGGTCGCTTCAGTTGCAGCTTCCACTTTCGAGATGGGGTTTCTGCGGTCCGAGAGTCAGGTTCCCGGGACCGCCTTCTCCCCTACTGAGACAAGGGCCTCGCCTCCGCGGACAATCGGTACGCAAGCACCTATGGCCCATGCACGTGACTCGGTGAGCCTTCCGGCAGCTGATACCACGACTGCGGCGACTTCGCCACTCGGTCAACAGCCGTACATACGTGGGACGAATGGGATGGCTTCGGAGACCGTCACCAGCGCCCCGAGGCTGATTTCTTCGCTCCTGATGTCGACTTCTGAGGCCATCGAAGGTCCAGTGCCTTCGTACCCGGGAGTATCGGTCGGCTCCGGCGGAACGGTCGAAGCTGCGAGTCCACCCGTCGAAGCTCCGCGCGCATCCGCCCCGGTACCCTCGTCCGGAGACGGTAGTCTCTCTAGTTCGACCACACCGGCTGGCAAACGCGTCCAGTCGCCCGCGACCCCGCCTTCTTCCGCAGCCCGATTTCCAGCACCCCCTGCGACCCCTGGTCCGAGCCCATCCACTGCGTCTTTGTCTACTGTCTCGCCTGCAACTTCGTCACGTCCCGCGTCCCCCGCGTCTCCCCCAGCGAGTACCCAATCACACGTCAGCGTGGCGGAAGGTGCGGTCTCACAGCACAGTTCCGCGTCTGCCCCGGCGAGTATTCCATCGTCGCTTTCGGCATCGCTAGCCGCCGCGGCGGCCGTAAGCGCCGCGGTCGCAGGCCTCGGGCTAGTCGCCAACCCGGACTCTGTCGGCGGCACTTCTCCTGAACGAGAGTGGGCATCCTCGTCCATTTCTTCTGAGCGGCAAGCAGCCGTCCTTCCGACCGTCTTCCCGAGGGCGGGACCAGGATTGCAGAAATGGACCGGTCCGAACCCGCTGTCTGGTTCCGCAGGGTCAACGTACGCTTCTCAATCGGTAGCCTCGCCATCGCCGGGTCATCCGGGGCAGGCCCAGCCTGTTCTTGGGGCCCGATGGACGGGCGTGATCGCCAAAATCACGGAATCGCAGGGTCTGCTAGCTTCGGCAGTTTCGGCCCCTGCTCTCATTCGGTCTTTTCATGCGACAGCGGAACTGCCCTCGGCCGAGCCCGAATCTGAGAGCTCGATGTTCAAATCCGCTTCCCGCGTAGCGCCCAGAAGGACCCAGGCAGCGACTGCTGGTTCGGCCGTGAATCCCACATCATCCGCACCCGGGAGGGAAGGGTCGCATGCGCCCAAGGCAGCTGCGGCTGCGGCGAGTTCGGGCGCGAGTTCCGCCCCTCTTCCTCCTTTCCCGGGAGTTCCAATAGTTTCCATCTCGGAGACGACGTCCTCGTCGAACTCCAGTCCTTCAGCATCGCAACCGGCACCGGCCTCATCTTCTGCGTCGAATGGGCTGACGTTCCAGACCGACTC
>CAZAMW010000233.1:0-2602 GCA_964486265.1 uncultured Nitrosopumilales archaeon
CCTCTCCACGCGAGCTGGGCGATGGCTTGGCCGACGAAGTACGAGAGCTAGACAATCCAGCTTACCGCACCGAGGAGAGTGGACCTTCTGATTGTTGCGGGAAAGAGGCCTTCGCGTGTCAGCCCTGAGCGCCTCAGTGGTTCCGGTAGTACTCCGCCACCGCTCTGAACGACTCCTTCGGCTCCCAGGGCATGTCAGGGTAGGTCGTGCCGTGTCTCTTGCCGCCTTCGTAGTATTTTACGAGGCTCAAACTTCCCATGTCGAGATCATATCTCGGGTCATCATCGTACGGCTTGGTTTGTTCGAGGAACGTTGACACGAACGCGCCGTGAATGCCCGCGTTGTCGAGGACGGTCAATTGGTCAACCAGTTCACGAGCCTGTAGGCCTTCGTCTCTCACGTACTTTCCGCTCGCCAGCCTGGGTCTGATTAGTCCGCCCAGCAGCGGTAGTTTGTAGTGGAGATACCGAAATTTCTCGGCGATGATGTCTCCGCCCAGACCCGCTCCGTTGACCTCCGCACCCTTGTAGGTCTGGACTCCGAATTCGGTTATGACGACAGGCTTTCCGCTCTCAAAGGCCGGTTTGAGTATGTCCACATACCGGTCTTTCATTCTTTCAACTCGATAGTGGTCCACCCCCACGAAATCGAAGAGACCCCAGTCGACCGATTCCCACACCAGCGACGCGTACGTGGTCTTGCCGCGAAAGACCGGCCTCACCGAGCCAGCGACGCGCTCCAGGAAGCCGCCGAGCAATCTGTTGTGTTCCGCTGCTTTGAGACGGGCGATTGATTCCGCGGGGTTGGCGGGTTGTTGCCCCGGCTGTCGTTGCTGCCCAAAGCCCTTTGCCAGGTTCGCCATCCTCTGCATGACGTTCTTGCCCTTGATGATGCCGTTGACGAAAAGGGTGAACTCGCCACCGACGACGAACACGATCTTGTCTGGATATTCCTGATTTAGTTTCTCGGCCTCTCCTGCCGCTTTCACTATGTATGCCAGCGTCGTTTCTTGCGCCTTGTCTATTATGGCCGGGCAGAACCAGACCTCCAACCCCTGCTCCAGAGCTGCTCGGGCGCTCGTGGCCAGACGGCCGATGTCGGAGCCGGTTATCTTGACCGCGTTGCAGCGTAGGTCCTTCTTGATTATCTCGAGCTCTCGTTGAACGATGGAGACATCGAAGTCCGGACGCCAGTTGAAGGCCATGCATAACCCGGAATCGTAGCAGACACCCTTCAATTTCATGGAAGCACCACTCCTCACTCAGACTCAGATCTGAGCATACGAAGGATTATGCGCGCATTGGGCATGCGGTTCCCGGTTCTTTTTGACGAGGGAACCGCAATCCTGGACAGGCCATCGAGACAGGCCATTATGGTTCGTACCAGCTCGTCCGGATCGTCATTCGCTATGCCGCCTGTCGCTTGTCCCTCTACTATCAATCGGCGCAGGATTTTCTGCATATGCAGCGCCTGCTCGTACACTCTTTTTCTGATGTCTGGCGGCAAGCTATCATCGGCCATCGCCTGAGAGAAGAACTGGTAAAACTCAGGGTCAGCGCGTCTTCGCTCCACCATCGACGAGATTATCCGATCCAGACGCTCAGCAGGTGCTCCAGGGATTTTCTGGGCGATGAGTTCCAGCTCTTCGGGGGATCGGGTCATCTGCCCCAATAGAGCGATGAATATGGCTTCCTTGCTTGGGAAGTAGTGGTACGCGAGACCTTGACTTACGCCGGCTTCGGTCGCCACTTCAGACATCTTAGCGGACATCAGTCCCTTGCGCGCAAAGACCCTCTTCGCCGCGGTGAGAATCTTCTCGGTGGTCTCTTCACGAATCTGTCGATTGACTTCGGATGTGCGAGGCAGGTTACCGTCCCCTAAAAATTGATTGAATAATTAATCAATATATAACTCTATCATCCGGCAACCGTATCCTGTTTCAGCTTCCCCTAAAAAAAATTGAGAAGAAACCCATGAGGAACCTATTCACCATTCGAATCCATCGAACTGAAATACACTGGTCGAAGCTCACCGCCATGAGTTTCGTTCACGACTGTTACCTTCGCACGCCGACGCATTCTACTCTGATTCCATCATGGGTTGGCGCCAGAAGTACAAGCAGACGCACAAGGGCAAGGATCTCCGAAAGTTGTACGGCGATGTGACTAGAGGGTCCTTCATTTCCCCCCGCAGGATTTCCCAAGACTACGCGTTATTCACGCTTGTTTGGCCAAATCTGCAATCATAGTGGTTACAGATTGAACGTTTGTGAGCTGCTTGCGCGGCCCTCGGTAGACCTTAACACAAAAGTCAAGATATCCCGTGGGAGGCACCGTCCGGCCAACACCCTCCGGAGCTAGATTGGATGGTCTCAAACATGTTGATTCGAATCCTGGCGACCAAGAGCTCCCGGGTGTTTGTCTCCGGCTTGCTCAGTGTCATGACGCCGGTCTACCTATCCCTGCTGGGTTACTCGTCAGTCTACGTCGGCCTGTTTCTCCTCGTGATCGTCGGCAGCAATGTCTTCTCTAACACCCTACTTAGAAAATATGAGAGTTGGCTCGGACGGAGAGGCTTTCTCCTCCTATACAGCAGCCTCATG
>CAZAMW010000234.1:0-2595 GCA_964486265.1 uncultured Nitrosopumilales archaeon
GCGAAGAAGGCCGTCGAGCTGGGCATCCCGCCCAAACCCTTCGTGAAGGGCAGCCTCGCCCCGGGTTCGACCGTTGTCAAGGACTATCTGGAAGGCTCTGGTCTGCTGACCTATCTCGACAGGATAGGATTCAACCTGGTCGGCTATGGCTGCACCACCTGCATAGCTGAGGGAACCCCGGTCTTGATGGCCGATGGTACTGCCAGGCCAATCGAAGATGTAGCGGGGGACGGTGGTGACCTGGTCTTCGGTCCCACGCCGGAGGGGAGGCTAGCGGTCGCTCGACAGTCCAAACTCATCAGCAGGGGTACACGCGATTGCGTTGAGCTAGTTCTGCAGGATGGAAGGTCGCTGGTCTGCACGCCCGACCACAAAATTCTCCGCTCAGATGGCCGCTGGTTGAGGGCGGATGAACTGGTGACCGGAAAGGACCTTGTGACCGTGGGACTTGAAGGGTCCCTTGACAGTTCTGACGATGCCGAACGCGACTACGTCTTGCGAGCGGGAAGTCTGACCCTCAATATGGGGACTCGTCTCGAACGCGCTCGCACGCTGGCGTTCGCGAGGATCCTTGGCCATGTCCTCGGCGATGGTTCCATCAGCAAGGCAGGACAGGGGCGGATGAATGTGGGCCAGGCCCTAGACCGCGATGCCGTCCTCTGCGACATAGAGTTGCTCACCGGGCTTCGTCCAGCCGCCGACCGCTACGACGACCGCAGGTGGTCGATCGCGCTGCCCGAGACTCTCACGAATGCCATCACAGCTCTCCCCGGCGTCCAGGCCGGGAGACGAATAGACCAGCCTCCCGCGCTCCCTGAGTTTGTGCTCCGGGAGGTCTGTCCAGTAGCAGTGGTGCGCGAGTTCTTGGGCGGGCTCTTTGGAGTCGATGGACATGCGCCCTCCCTGCATCGTCGGGGAGACCATGAAAGAGACGCGACCCTCGACCCACCAGCTTATTCTCGAAGCACCATTTCCACTCATTTGCAGCGATCAAGGGAATTCATGGGAGACGTGCTCCGCCTACTGACTAAGTGCGGCGTACAGACGGAAGGGGCTCACGTGTACGAATATCCGACGAGAACGAGCGAGTTCTCGTACCCGTCGGCAAAGGACGGTATTCCCCGGGTTGAAGTGCGCTTGGAGCTGCCGGACGGGCTTTCATTCGTCAAACGCGTGGGGTTCAGGTATTGCGTTGACAAAGCCCTGCGCGCAAGCGCCGCGGCCGTTTACTGGCGGCTGGTAGAAGGCATCCAGCGGCAGCGGCTTTGGATGCCTGCCCGTCTCACCGAGACACACCAGCGCCAGCCAGCAGTTTCGTTCTCCCGCGCGCGTCAGTTGGCCTCGGTCTTGCTGCTCAGTCGGGACGCGGGTGAGCCTCTGCCTCCCGTGGTCTCCTCTCATTACGCGCTTCTTGAGGGATACGACAGGTTCTCTCGTCTTCCGAACGCAAAGGACCGCATGTTCCGGCCTCTGCATCGCGATTCTTGTGACCTTCCGTCGCCAGTCGACCTGTTCAAGCAGATCGGGGCCGGAGACTGGTTCGGCCCCCTCGGAAGGACGCGGGGGGGACGACGAACCAGACGGTGCTGCGTGGACAAGGAAGCGACAAGCCTGCCGACTTTGTCTCTCAAGGTCGTGGAGAGGCGCCCTGCTGGACAGAGACGAGTCTACGACCTGTCTGTACCCGGCCCTCACGCGTTTATAGCCGGCACGATCGCGGTCCACAATTGCATAGGCAACAGCGGACCGCTCGACCCTGCGATCGAGGCCGCGATCAAGCAGAGGGACCTGTACGCCGTCGCGGTGCTCAGCGGAAACAGGAACTTCGACGGCCGCATCCATCCTCAAGCGAAGGGCTCCTTCCTCATGTCGCCGATGCTGGTCGTGGCGTACGCACTGGCCGGTCGGATAGACTTCGACTTCTCTCAGCCCCTGGGGAAGAGCAAGACCGGCGAACCCGTCTTCCTGAAGGACCTGTGGCCTTCTCTGGCCGAGATCAAGGAGGTCGCCCAGCGCTCTCTGAGCAGCGAGCTCTACCGGAGGCGGTACGCCGACGCCCTCGTTGGCGACGACAAGTGGGTCTCGCTTCCCGGCGGTTCCGGTGACACCTTCGAATGGAACGATTCCTCGACCTACGTGAGGGAGCCTCCCTGGTTCGATGCGCCTGCACCCGAGTCCGCGCGGACAGACATCGCCGGCGGGAGAGTCCTGGCCCTTCTGGAGGACAAGATAACCACGGACCACATCTCTCCCGCTGGATCGATCGCCATCGACAGCCCCGCAGGGAGATATCTGACCGAGCACGGAGTCGAGATGGTGCAGTTCAGCACCTATGGCGCCCGCAGAGGCAACCACGAGGTGATGGTTCGGGGCGGGTTCGCCAACATTAGGCTGCGGAACCTGCTCGCCGACGGCAAGGAAGGCTGGTACACCAGGTACCTCCCCACGGGCGAGATAATGCCGATCTACGACGCCGCGAACAGGTACGGGAGGGATACCCCGCTGATCGTCCTGGCCGGGAAACAGTACGGCTCGGGCAGTTCGAGAGACTGGGCTGCCAAGGCCCCGAAGCTGCTGGGGGTCAGGGTGGTCATC
>CAZAMW010000235.1:0-2255 GCA_964486265.1 uncultured Nitrosopumilales archaeon
AATCCGAGCGGATCCGTACAGGTCGTCGGGGACGTAGAACCTACTCCGACAGTCTTTGAATTCGCAGACCGCCCGCTTGAAGAGACCGGATGTATCCTTGTCAGCGGTCGTGATGTTATAGAGGAACTCAAGAATCTTCTCACCCAAGGTTTCGGCGTCGGCCGACCACCCCTGGTCCACGAGAAGCCCGCCTGTCTTCGCGATATGCCTCCAAGCCGCTGACAGCCCTCCCAGCGCGCTGCCGGGGCGTTGGAGATAGTGAGTCGCCCCTGGGACCGGCAGATCGACGCTGGCACCTTCGGGTTCGATGACGACGACTGGCAGCCCGCGTTCGGTCGCGATGCCGACCTCGTAGCCCACCCAGGCGCGGGTATGCTTCCTCTCGAGCATCGGCGGAGAGAGCAGTACAAAGACAGAGGTCGCCTGCCGGATCCGGTCACGAAGTGGCTCAGCGTGCGGCGGACCCTTGTTCTCGAGAGGGTAGAAGTCAGGCGTGAACCCGGACTTGAGCAGCATGTCGTGGACGAAGAGCCGTCCTTCCACGTCTTGGCGGCTATGCGAAACAAAGATCCGACGCTCGCTTGGCATGCGACCATCCCGCTGGCTTAGGGCCCCAACTGGCAAGCCCAGAGTAAGGGTTTGGTCCAGTCCGCCAAGCGCCCAGTTCGAAGCAAGACACTTCCCTTCGGCGTGGGACGATCTGCAACCTTGAATCGCTACTCGGCGTCATTCGCATCAGGCTCACCCTCATTGGTAGGACCTTTTCGTCGGAGGTCCTCCCGAATCTGTCGCCTAGCGGCCGACGAATCCTTCATCGCTTCTGCTAGTAGGTCTTCGAGGTGGTGCTTGGAAGCCCATCTCTCAACCGCTCCATGATCGATGATTCGTTCAGACTCAAGGAGTTTCCTGACGGTGGCCGATACGGCATGCCTCGGATTCATCACCTTGTAGGTTGCGAGTAGGGCGAGCGCTTCAGCGGTCAGGAAGACAGTCGTCGCGTCAGGCACGTTCATTCTGCTCAGGTCGTCGCCACCGAACTGGCTCGAGACAATAACAAGGAACTTGGCGGGTGCGTTCGTGTCCGTGATGTAGGTCTGGAGCGACCGCATCCTCTCCTTCAGTGTGCCTAAGCCCGAGCGTCGCTGCTTGGCGTCGTAGATGATCGCGTACTCCGGTTGCTGAAAGCTTGGGCAATACACGCGACCGTCAGGTTCCGAGACTGGGCCACGTGCCTTAAACCCGAGTGGCTTAACGGTACCAATCTGAAGTATCCTGAATGCGATTTCCGTGAGAAGCTCGAACGCCTCCCAATCCGCTTCGACGCCAAGGAAACCTAGCACCTCGGGGGGAAGTTCGCCGCGGCTTGCCGTCGGGAGCTGGTCCAGAATCCAGGGCACAGCGCCGTGAAGATTGGGGCCGCGAAACGGCTGCGGGGGTTGACCGGGCGTTGGTTCAGGTGAGGGCCTGACTTCCGCCGGGTAGACATATGCGAGCGTTCCGGTATGATCCAAGCACGGTCCACGAACGGAGGCGCCAAGGACGATTTCCTTTGATTTGGGGCTCCGACCGACGAACCGAACGCAGATGGTTTTGCTTTCCTGAGACTGTGCGTTCGGGTCTTTGATGAACCCTACCGGGGGATATCCAGGCTCGATGTTTTCACGGGTAGCTTGGACATCCCACTCCACCGCTGGTAGAACCCCCGTTGGATCAAGAAGGATCGACCGTTCCCTGACCGCGCTGACCTTGCCGCTCACCAGCTGGCCCAAGACCAGCTTCTCCGTAATCGAGGAAGGTCGAAACAGGATGACCCTTCTACCGGGGCGACGAAACACGAACTGCGCGGGCTCGTCACCCGGTTGGGCGGTTACGGTCAACTCCTGGTTTGGTGAGATCTCCTCGTCCTTCTCAGGGTAAACAAGTCGAAGCGGTTCGTTCATTGGTTCGAGTGAAGGAGAGGTTCCTCAAGAAACCCTCCTTGACGCAAACCCGCAGTTCCCACGTCATGGCTGGCCGAGCGTCCGACTCTCGGACTTCGCCCACGCACCCGCGGGAGTAACCCACACAATGTGCACACCGCCATACTTTAGCCACTGACCGATCGGGCATCTCCGACTTGCGGTTCCAATTGGACGACCCGCGCGGAGCCGGGGAAAAGCGCACCCCGCCGGGGAACCGGGCGGAAGCTGACGAAACAGCAAGAGGTTTTGATAAATACACTCGACACTTCTTGGAGAACACCGAGTTGGGCGCCA
>CAZAMW010000235.1:2265-2566 GCA_964486265.1 uncultured Nitrosopumilales archaeon
GGTCCGCGAGAGGGAATGCCGCCGGGAGACGAGAACGCCTCGAACTGCCGCCGGTCTGGAGCAGGGAAAACTAGACAAGTCCCGGCGTATCGGAGGACCAATCGATTCCTCCCCCTGCGAAGGATGAAGCGAAGGTTCCTACGAGCGGTCGGTCGCGACGAGGAGCACATCAGGATCCTGCGCTCTCAGACCGCTGAACTGCGAATGATCCCGACCCGGGATCTGTCTCGCCTCGAGCCAATGGTGTTCGATTGTCCGACATGCTCGGAGCGTGACGGCATGGAAACGAAGCTGCTGATGT
>CAZAMW010000236.1:0-2459 GCA_964486265.1 uncultured Nitrosopumilales archaeon
GAATGAAGACCGCGTCTTCCCTCCCGTACCGCTTGACATAGTCGCAGATGTTCGGGTCGATGCAGGTCACAGCTTCGTCCCTCTTCGAGGTGAAGACGTACGACTCTAAGAGGTGCAGAATACGGAGCGACAGTCCGCTCTCCCTGGCAAAGTCGGGGTCGCCGTAATCGACCACGAGCGCGGTTCGGAGCACGCGGTTCACGAACCTTCCGACCACGCCATATGGCACCGCCGACGCGACTACCGCCTCGACCTCCAGGCGTCGCTCACGGCAGTAGAGGAACACCATCAGAGGGGTCACGAGCATGCTCTGTAGCAGCCACAACATCGGGATTCGGACGATCGGCGGCGATATCGTGACCAGGCGGCCGTCGTTCGTTATCCTAGGCCTAAGACTCGCGAGGGTAGGTCTACCTCGTCGTCCGACTCTCCCACCCCCCGCGACCAGAACGAGCGTGTAGCCGCGCTTGAGCAGGGGCCTCAACCTGTTTATCCTCCACGAGAAGGAGTACTGCTGCTCCTGGAGGGCCGGGTGGGAAAGATCGTTGGAGATCAGAACGACCGCCTTCTGCGCCGCGCCCATCTCCTTGCTTTCTGCAGGGTCCGGTATATGTGGCTGCCTCGCGCGGTGGAGTGCCTATTGCGGGATGGAGAACCCGGGCTCTGCGAACGGTGATAGGGCCCCCAGCATGCCCTCGACGACTGCCCTGTTCTCCGAGGGCGGGAGTTGGCTGGTGCCCTTGGAGAGCTCCTCCACATGGCCAGACTCGCCGTCGACGACCAGCCTGTATCCGCCACGGTAGATGGCCTTCCTTGGCCGGTCGAACGCGCTTCGTTTGCCTTCAAAGTCGGGCACGTCGCGGAGGCTGTCGATTGAGTTGGAGATCCCACACGACTCTGAAATGGCGAAGTCGGTAGAGAGGGTGCCGCCGTCTGTGATCCCGACGAGGCTGTCTTTGATGAGTTCCGGGACTCGTGTCAGGCTCTGATATCCAGCACCTGGCCGGGGCCGCAAGTTCTTGGGGTGCTTGACGATGAGAGGGATCTCGACTATCTCTGGATGGAGGTACACCCCGTGACCGAAGTAGCCGCGCTCCTTCAACCCCTGGCCGTGGTCGGAGGTGATGATTACCATCGAGCCTTCGTACGCCCCGCACTGCTTGAGGTACTTGGTCAGCATTCCGATGAACCCATCCACGACCGTTGCCTCCTCGAGGTACCTGCGCTTCATCTGTTCCAACAGCGGAGCGGTCAGTTTCCTCTTTCCAAACAAGTCCATCATCGCGGTGGGCTCGCTGTTGGTGTATGGTTCGTGCATCTCGAACAGGTTGACGAAGAGGAAGAACGGCTCCTCGAACGAGCTCTCGACGATGGACTCGCAGATCCTGTCTCCCCCCTTCAGTAGAGGGTAGTTCCTCAACCGTTCGCTCTTAACCATCTGCCTGCCCATCCTGTAAAGACTACATAGTTCGAGCAGCTTCCCCCTTCTGAGAAGGTTCGAAGCCGCCTCCTCCCTCGTCTTGCCGTACCTTAGGCCTCTCTCAACCGCTTGCTTCTCGGCCTCGCTTGGGTGGTTCGGGTCAAAGTAGGTGAACGAGTTGAAGGCCGTGTCGAAGCCAGAGGACGGCGCGATGTTCGCGTTCGCAGAATACCCTATCGTGTTGTAGCCCCTCTCGCCGAGGTACTCGCCTATCGTCTTCTCCTCGACCTGTGACATCAGGCCGAAGAGCCGGGGGAGCTTCCGCTCCCGCGTCTCGTGGACGCCGTGCTGCGAAGGATAGAGGCCCGTGAAGAGCGAGGCGTGAGACGGGAGTGTCCACGGAGATGGTGCCACGGCGTTGGGGTACACCACCGACTCTCCGACGAGGGCGTCGAGGTTCGGAGTCACTGCCTTTCCCCCATAGGTGGCCAGCGAGTCCTTCCGCATCGTGTCTAGGACAATGAGGATGATGTTAGGAGCGTCGGTCATAGCCCTCTGTGCTCAGCCGCCTGCTGGCCCGACCTCGCGCGTGGTATTTAGACTTGGGACTCAGACGTACCCGAGGGCCTTCAGCCTTTCCTCCATCACCGCCTCGTCCGTCCTCGATACCCTGCTCTTGGCCCGAGCGCCCCCTGGCGAAGCGGTCGCCCAGTCTCGCAGGATCCGGCTTGCGAGCTCGTCGACCGAGGATGCGCCGCTGCTCGTAAGAGACTCCTTGAGCCTCTTGTAAACCTCCGGCGGGATTGAGATCCTGGAGTCGAGATCGCCCAAGGTGACCGGAACCGTCGCGTTCGTCCTTTTAAACTTAGGAGCCCGGGCGGTCTAAGGCCTTCTGCCGGAGAAGCTCACCGCGATCTGGAGCGGCTTGACCTCCGTGAGGCCGGCCTGCCTGAACCAGCTCCCGATTTCGCCCCACGTGTGCTTCGATTGGTACCTGGGCGCTAGGTAGTCGAAGGTGTCGAGGACCCTCCAGTCGTAG
>CAZAMW010000237.1:0-2456 GCA_964486265.1 uncultured Nitrosopumilales archaeon
GAGGACCCAGGCATACTTGAAACTGTCACCGGCTCCTGTCTTCTCGGACTCCTTCGCGAACTCATCGATCGTCCTCTGGTCGACCGCGCCGAGGTCAAACAGGAAATGACCCATGCTGGTGGACTTGCCATGGTCTACGTGACCAGTAACGATGAGGTTCAGGTGGGGTTTGTTTGCCATTCAGATAACTACCTTTATGTCGGACAGAGTTTTCCCATCGGTATTTAAGGTTTAAGCGTGAAAACAAGGCCCTCCGGTCCTCGAAGGCTCTTTTCCTGCCAGCCTGGGGCGGTCGTCGCAGGACTTGGAATCGTATTCTGAGGTAAGAAAGTAACATCGGCTGTAAGGAGAACGCGCTTCTGTGAGGCTTGACTGACCATGAGTCAAGCTACTGAACGTGAACGCGAGCAAAAGGAAGGTTCTCGACATGGTCAGAGTGCCCAGACCTCCCAGGTCTACAGGACGGACAATCCAGCCGTCCCTCCAATGGTCAAGACTGCGCACGCCTTGGTCACGGTTGTTGTGCCGCTTGTGCTCTCGACCGCGGCGGCTACCGGGGCCACATGGGCCCTGGAGCTGGTGTACGTTCCGACCGCCATCATCTACATAGCGGGTGCACTCTACCTGCTCAAGAGACTGATGGACTACCGTCCGACTCCGGTCAGGGGTGAGGAGCGCAGAACCGGGTCAAGAGACTTCCGAGTCCGCGAACTTCCGGCGAGAGGACCTTTGAAAACGTCATAAGCGTTCCGCTCGCCTCTCCGGGACGAGATGATACCAGTCCGTACCTCGCCCGGCGACGGCTCCGCCTACGCGGAGCGCCATCTTCCCTGTCCTTAAGGTCAACCTCGGAAGGGGGGAACACCGACATGGCGCGCTCCATGTTAGGAGGCCTGTCGGAGCTGGTCCGCGCGGTAGGCTTCCATAATCCTGACGACGTGCTCTCGTGCGCGATTCGGATAAGCCATGAGGCGCGGTAAAGGATCTTCGGACGCCGGCGTCCGGCGCTCCCACCGTTTCACACCAGGTCCCAAGGTGGACGTACTCTTCGAATCGACGATCCAAGTGATGTGACGTCTTGGACCTCAGTCCCAACGGATGAAGTCCAGGAGTTCGGGTACTTCGACAACCGCGGCCTGCCTAGCTTCGTCGACGGGTCGGAGGACCCTCTCGTATCAGGCCTTGGACGGTACGGCCTGAGGTGGCCGCGATATCTTAGACCCGTTGCGCAGCGGGCCGATGAGGTTCGTACCGAGAAGCTGCTGCATCATAGCCTTCGCCAGTCTCCCAAATCTTGCAGCCATCGCCAAGACGGAGAATGCCACGGTAACAAGAGCGACGTCGGGAATCATATCCTTCGGCGTTGCGCTAAGGCGGCGAGTAATAAAGATTCGGCTCAGGTTTCTGTAGAAACAGCCCGCTCGATGACACCGAGGAGATAATCCGGGCGTCAGTTCCATCCCGGCTGGATCCAGGGAACGATAACCGTAACAGGTTGGGAAGAGGCTGCCGGCTGAACACACTCGCCGAGTCAGCAGGCCTTGTGGAAGGCTTATAGTCCTCGGGGAGTCTCTACCAATCGTGCCCAGCCCCGGCAAGATGAAGATTGTTGTATCGAAGGATGGTCCATTCATGGTCTACGGCGGAATCCCGCTCAGCCTGATGGTCATCGAGCCGAACAAGGAGGGACTCTCCTGGGACTGGAAGGAGGCCAAGGATTTTCCCGTAAAGGAGGAGTACAGCCTGTGCAGGTGCGGTCAGTCTAAGAACAAGCCCTACTGTGACAGCAGCCATCTCAGGGCAAAGTTCGACGGCACGGAGACGGCGACGAGGAGGCCGTTCGTGAGGCAGGCGGAGGTCTTCGAAGGTGCGACGATGACCCTCAGCGACGCTGAAGAGCTGTGCGCGTTTGCGCGCTTCTGCGACCCCGGGGGGAAGATCTGGGGTTTGATGGACCAGACAGATGACCCCCAGGTGAGGAAGCTTGCCATCCGGGAGGCTGCACACTGTTCTTCGGGCCGTCTTGTCCTACACGACAAGAAGACGGGCGAGACCTTCGAGCCGAGACTGCCTTCGAGCATCGGCGTGGTCGAGGACCCGGCGCTGGGATGCAGTGGCCCTCTGTGGGTGAGAGGAGGAATACGCATCGAGTCTGCTGACGGTACTCCGTACGAAGTAAGGAACAGGGTCACGTTGTGTCGCTGCGGAGCCTCATCTAACAGGCCGTTCTGTAACGGGAGCCACGCGAGCATCAGGTTCAGAGACGGTCTGGTCGAGTTCGTCAGGCTGAAGAAGTAGTCCCGGTCAGCCGTCACCGGACGTCGCGACGTAGACGTCTCAGCCCCACACCTGGACACCGCGTTCCCCACGACGAGGGAGGTCCGTCCAAGACGTCGCTTCGGCGTCGAACGCCGCAAGCCCGACATCCCTCGGGATCGAGAGGCCTCCCACGAGCG
>CAZAMW010000238.1:0-2408 GCA_964486265.1 uncultured Nitrosopumilales archaeon
GAGGCCGAGGATAGGTTCGTCCCGGAGCACCCGTCGGCGAAGGTATAGGTGGCAGAGGTATACGCATAGACGAGCGAACCGTAGGTGATTACACCCTCAACATCCTGCCCAAGCGGCACGTACGGAGGTTCGTTGGTGTTCCCGGATGTCGAGTTGCCGGGCCCCGGCAGGTTGAGCAGATAGGTCGCAGGCAGACCGCAGGTGTCAAGAGAGGTGCCCTGGAGTCTCCAGATGTCCACCAGCCCGCCCGCCAGGCCCGGAGAGGGATACACCAGAGTCCCGGACCAGTTGTAGGATACCACGGGACAGCTGCCGACCGCATAGCTCTGAGAGCACGCCGAAGCCTCCATCACCTCGTTCCCTCCTATCGTCTGAGGCTTCGGATGGCCGTAGTACACACTCACACTAACCAGACCGAAGACCAGCAGCCCGAGACCGATGAAGAACGGTACAAAGCGCAGAAGCGACATGCGGGACCTCCCCCCCGGTCTCTCGTCGTTAGGAATCTCCACGGCACTCACTCAAGTCTGCCCGAATGACCTCTTCTTATCCTCGTGCGTGTATCTCTCACTGGCGCGTCCCGGGCGACTGGCGGGTTCAGGATAACCCTCCGTGCCGCATAAGCGAAGAACGGTCTGCTTCGCAGTGCTTCGTAACTTGGTACGGTTCTCGGGCGGGCACGGGGCTGCTGACCCGTCGGCCATGACCAAGGAGGTGAGGATGGAAGAGGCGCTGGAGGAGGACGTCTACACGCAGACGTTGAGGTGCAGAGACTGCGGCTCCGGTTGGGGAGAGGGGTTCGGGAAGGTCAAACGCGTGGGCGCACCGTTCCGCCTACGCCTCCGCCCCCTGAGGCTGGTGCCAGTCGCCACCCGCCGGCATCCGGTCGAACCTCACGGCCATGAAACTCCCCGCCAGGGTCGCCCCGCTCTCTTTCGGGCGATAGGCGCTGACGTGATAGTGAACAACCTCCTGGAGGAGTATCAGCGAGAGGCCGAGGAGGTGCTGGGCGAGCTCAAGAGGAGGGAGGAGAGCCAGCGTGATGCTGGGGAGGAGGACGCTTCCGCATGGATGGTCCGGGGCGAACGCGCCGTTACGAGAAGGCTGGCAGAGCTCGTGTTCGCCGCCAAGAGCGACGTCTTCTCAATCTCGGGGTTCCCTGCGAAGTATCCACTCTCGGCTAGGACCGCACTGAAGGCCGCGGCCAAGCGAGGCGTACATGTCAGGCCCGTTTGCATGATAAGGCCGACGGTCGACTACGAGATAACGCCCAAGGATGCCCCTTCGGTGATAGAGTACAGGACGGTGAAGGCGCTATCGAGCCTGGTGAACAAGCCGATTGACCCGTACGACGAGAAGCTCATCTCTGGTTTCAGCCACATGTCGGGGCTGGGTGCCATGGTGATCATCGACGAGTCCCTCGCCTACGACATCATGGACGATGGCAAGGACCCTGAACGGGCGGTCGGCATTGTCATCAAAGCTCCCGGTGTCCCTCGCATCCAGAAGGCGACGGCGGAGAGGATACTAGGCCTCTATACCCGAAGAATCTAGCATTTCTTCAGCTCAGCCCGCCGGCGCCCCGATGAAGTGCCCTATCAGGAACCCTGCGAGTCCGGCGGCGAGACCTATCAGTGCCATCTGCAGTCCGCTCCTCCAGAGAGAGCCGACGGTTGTCCTGGCCTCGTAGTACCCCACGAAGAACAGTACTCCTCCGCTGAGTAGGATTGAAGCGACGGCGTCGGCGAGCAGGTCCGCCGTCGAGATGAAGAATGGTATGAGGGGTATGAGCGACCCCACGATCGTCGAGGTCAGCACCACCGCGAAGCTCTGCCTCGGTTCTGACTCGTCGACCGGCTGGAGATAGAGTTCGTGCGCCATCATGAGCTCGAGCCACGCCCTGGGATTGCTGACGATGACATCGGTCACGCGCTCCAGCTGCTCGCCTGCGTAGCCCCATCTCTCGAAGATCTCCCGAACCTCCTGCCTTTCTTTGTCGGGAAGCTCCTTCATCTCCTGCTGCTCGCGCTCGACTTCCTTCAGGTATTGCTTCCTCCTAGCGAGGGTCGACGTGTATGCGACGGCTCCCATCGAGATGGACTCTGCACCCAGCGCGGCTAGTGCGGCGACGAAGATCAGCCTGACGTCGCTTGTGGCGGCGACCAGGCCTAGCAGGATGCCGAGTACGTTCACGAGACCGTCCTGGCTGCCGAGTATGAAGTTGGATAGAAGTCCCGAGCGCGCGTGGCTCTCCGCCTCAGACGTTCCCTTCACAGAGGCCTCGCTCCATCGCAGGCACGTCTTTCGGGCAACACAGTCGCGCGACCCAGTCGGTCTTTCCTACCTTGATAAAGCTTGGAAAGGAATGCGTCGAGTCTGACGCGACTCTCCGCAGTGCCGGCAGGAAA
>CAZAMW010000239.1:0-2393 GCA_964486265.1 uncultured Nitrosopumilales archaeon
CAATAAGCTGAACATAGGCGTCGCCTCACCGAACAGCGGCGAGTGGTCAGGGTTCTATGCGGTGACCCCCTCGACGAACGCGAGCCTCGTCCACGCAATCCTGACAGCATCGGCACCCGAGAGTTCCGCCTATGCCGACACAGGGTTGTACATGAAAGCCACCGGCCAGCTGATAAACTACCTCGCCTGCATCGCAATAACGACTCCCATGGGGGTCACCTGGGGCGTGGTGCATGGCTACGGTGAATCGCTCCAGAGCGCAGGCATATCGCCTCTCTGGGTGGACACGAGTCCGAACCAGCCCTTGACCCGCGACTGCACAATGGTCACGGACGGCACTGGTTCTGTAACGGTCTTCCTCGACCATCAAGAGGTCTTCTCGACCAGCTCGGCCAACCTGGGCATGCCTGGACCCTACAACTTCTTCGTCGAGGAAGAGAGCGAGTACGCCGGCCAGATACTCTACGGCGGCTATCAGGACTTCTACACTACCCTGGGTGGCTCGGTGACCGTCACTGACATACCTGCCGGCGCGGCCAGCGTCGCCATAGTCAACCAGTCCGGCAGCGTTCTTGCGCAGTCCACTGTGACCGGCAGCACCGCCACGGTGCCCGTGGGACAGTACAGCTATCCGCTGAGCGGCTATGTCAAAGTCTACGGTCTCCCGACCGCCTCTTCCAACGGTAGCGTCATAGCGACGACCCCGTTGGAGGGTATCTACGGTGGAGATGTATACACGTTCGGTGTCGTGACGCAGAGAATCCTCACCCTGAGCGTCCAGGCCCAAGACACAGGAGGCCACGACCTCAACGGGATCTACTTCACCCTCACTCAAGAGCACGCCTCCGTGACTAACGCTACGACGCCGTGGACCTTCCAGCTGAACAGTTCGGAGACATACACGGTCACGGCATACGATTACGGCTCCTACGTCTTTGACCATTGGAGCGATGGCTCTAAATCACGAGTCCTGACGATTTCGCTCACGAAGGGCACCGCTCTGACCGCCGTCTACCGGAGCATCAACGCTGCACCTCCGCCCGGCGATACGTCTGTGACAATCTCGGCTGTCACCTCCACCGGTGTGCCTCTGACTGGGTTCTACGTCACGGTGTGGGAGTCAGGATTCCTGGACGGGGTCTCCTATACACCGGCTAACTTTGACCTCACGACGGGCGCCGCATACATCATAGCACCCGCGAGCTACGGCAGCTATGCGTTCAGCCACTGGAGCGATGGGAGCACGGAGAACTACTACTCCATGCTACCTTACGGCCAAACCGAGTCGCTCGTCGCGGTATACGTCTACACCGGCTGAGTCGACTTAGGGCTCTTCACCGACTCCGACAGCGGGAAATAGAAGAACCTCAGACATTCGCAGCTAATTTTATATTCGACTGATAGGGACACATGTTATCGGGGGGTTGACTTGACGCGCGTGCTGATAGTAGATGACGATAAGGAGGTCACCAAGGCCCTCAGGATGGGCTTGGAAAGCGCAGGATTCGATGTCGATGCTTACAATGACCCGGCTGAGCTGCTTTCCGATTACAAGCCCGGAGGGTATATGTTGGTGATAATGGACATACGGATGCCGCAGATGGACGGGTTTGAACTTTTTCGCGAACTAAAGAAGAGAGACAGCAAAGTCAAGGTCTGTTTCCTCACTGGTTTCGAGATTTATGCGAGAGAGTTTGAGAAGCTCTTCCCGGACACGAAGGTCGAAGGGTTCCTCAAGAAACCGATTTCAGTCTCGACTCTAGCTTCAGAGATCAAGAAGATTACCGCTAAGGGAGGTTCGCAACATCGGGTCGGCCCATGAAATCAAACAATCGGGTCGATGTCGATCTCGGGAATCCCCAGTCTTTGGTTTACGCTCAGGCCGTAGGGCTGGGAGAGCGGAACCTTGGATTGAAGGAACATGGTCCCGTTCAGGTACTTTATCCTGATGCGAGACCCACCGATGCCAGAGATGTTTCTGAAGATGCTCTTGTCCTTTGAGTCCTTGCCTACGAAGATAGTAGCGCCTTTGCTCGAGAGCGCAAGATTCGAGAAGTGTCTCAGACCCCTCTCCTTGATACCACGAGAGTCGAGCACGCTGAGAAGAGGTCTTTCTGGTTTCTCTTCATCATAGATACTATTCTCAGGTGGGTCTAGCTGAACGATGTTCTTGGTATGGGAGTGAGGAACGAGGACCCGGAGAAACTCCGCTATCTTGTCTTGGGAGAGTCCCTGAAGGGGGAAGAGTCGGACTTGATTGCCTGAAAGTGCGAACGACGTTATGATGCGACTTATCATCAGGAACGGGATCGCCATGCTGACTTCCGGATCAATCTCGATGCTCAGCACCGAACCGACGTCGAGACCCCCTTCCAGGGCCTGGTCCAACTCCG
>CAZAMW010000240.1:0-2379 GCA_964486265.1 uncultured Nitrosopumilales archaeon
CGAGGTCCTGGTCGCCCGAACCCAGAAACGCCTTCGCTATCCTGTCGCTTATCGCAAGACCTCCCATCGGAGTGTAGCCGCTAGAGATGCCCTTACCCATGCAGATGATATCCGGCGTCGTCCCGAACGTCTGAGCAGCGAACCATTCGCCCGTCCGCCCGAATCCAGTGATGACCTCGTCGAAGATGAGCAAAATGTTGTACTTGTCGCAGACCTCCCGGAGTATCCTGAAGTACTCAGGAGGCGGCGTGATTATGCCCCCCGTGTTGCCTATCGGCTCGACCATGAAAGCAGCGACTGTCTGGGGGTCCTCCTCCTTCACTACCTTCTCAACGATTGAGGCGCACAGCACGTCACACTCAGGGTAGTGGAGCCCGTACGGGCAGCGATAGCACGTCGGGGGAAAGACCTTGACGTAGCCGGGCCCGAAGGGCTCGAAGGGGGTCTTCCGCTTCGTAGTGCCCGACGCGCCTAGAGAGCCCATCGTGGACCCGTGATAGCTCTGGTACCGCGAGATAACCTTGTACTTCCCGGGGTTTCCCGCCTGCTTGTGATACTGCTTGACCAGCTTGACGGCGGCTTCGGTAGACTCCGAGCCCCCGCTGAAGAACTTCATGGTGTGCAGGTCACCGGGAGTCAGTCCGGAGACCGTCTTCGCAAGCTCGATCGCCTTCAGGTTGGTCGAGTGCAGCGGAGGAGCGAAGACGAGTTCCTCCAGCTGCTGATGGATCGCATCGATCACCCTCCTGTTCCCGTGGCCTACGTTCACGACGAATATCCCGGAGAGTCCGTCGAGGTACTTCTTCCCATTGACGTCCTTGTACCAGACACCGCTGGCGCTCTTCATGATCACGGGGTTCTTCGCGAATTCCTTCATCTGCATGAAGTCGAGGAAGAGGTGTTCCAGCCCCATCTGCTCTTCCCGGCTCTGCATCTTCAAGAGGAACAACCAGGGCATCTTTCTGTAATAAAGGTGGCTAGGGTCTTGGATGTGGCGAGGAGCCTCCCCTCGCAATCCAAGGTTGGAGTATCACCGCCAGCGTTGGAAATAGGCGTAACAAGTCATCTAGATATACCTATATACTGTGACATATATTACATTCTTGAAACACATTGATAACATCAACAATGAATCCAACAACTGTATTCGCAAGAGTACAACCAAGCATGCGCAACCAGGTGGCTGAGCAGCTGAGGAAGATCCAGGGAATAACCTACTTCTCACCGCTCGCCGGTAGATTCGACTTCGCCATCGAGCTGAAGGCAGCCGATCAGAGGCAGGTCTACGAGCTGGTCAACAAGATGCGCTCCATAAGCGGGGTCACATCGACAAGGACCTACACACCGTTCGAGGGCTTTGCAAACGGCAAGAACATCCAGGCAACTGATTCCCTTGCCCTAGTGCTGGTGAAGGTCAACGAGCAGGCGCAGGCGCAGAAGGTCCTGCAGTCCATGGAGCAGCAAGCGCAAGTCCGCAATGCATACGTCGTACCCGGAGAGTTCGACATCCTCGCGACGGTCTACGGAAAGAACAACGAAGAGATCCTGTCCCAGGTTTCGAAGATCGCCGACGTCCAGGGCGTAAGAGCGAGCGAGACGCTGTTAGCCTACAAGCCCATCTGGGCGTAGGCTTCGGTTTTTTCTAAAAAGGAAAAGCGCCAGAGAGCCGTACGCGCAGCCGTACGACTTCAGGCTTCCGGTGGGTTCCGGAAGGGAAGTGCCCGCGGGGCGCTCTCCAAACAAAGCAAAGTGGTGGGGACGGCCGGACATTTACCTACCATTTTGGATGGGGGCGGAGACCGAAAAGCCGGAGAATTTCACACTTGCTTGACCCCCGCGGTGAGTTGAGGACCCCAAGATAATGAAGATTGTTTTCCTGCCGTCATCCAGTGATGTATTTTACTGCACAGGATATGTATGCTTGGGTGGTGGAATGAACCATTCGTAGGCCGCCGAAGGCTGTGAGGTTCGAGAAGGATTTTCAGGCGCGTCTGGATGGCATGCCGCCCAACGACCCCGAGAGGAAGTGGGTCGACGAAATGAAACTCGTCCTCAAAGAGAATATGTTCGCCGGAGAGAGCATCAGGAAACGCCAGATCCCTTCGCATTACGTACAGAGGTTCGGCGTCAACAACCTGTTCCGCTACCATCTGCCGGAAGGTTTCAGGGCCATCTACACGCTGGAGAGGGATGGGAATGAAGTCTCGGTGGTGGTGCTGGAGGTCCTGGACCACAAGGACTATGACGGAAGGTTTGGCTACTGAGGAGCCGTCATCGCAGGTACGCTCGACTTGAGCAGCTCCCGAAGCTTCCGGTTGTTCACGCCAGTGTAGAAGATCTTTCCCTCTCCGTCTATCGTCACAATCCCGTGGCTTTCCA
>CAZAMW010000241.1:0-2373 GCA_964486265.1 uncultured Nitrosopumilales archaeon
GACCAACCATCTCTCAAGCCTCAGCTAGGGATGTTCGACGCGGTCAAGAACCTTTCCGTCCCGCGGTCAAAGAGAGGAGAGGATGTTTCCCAGGATGCTGGCGGTAGCCGGGCTGTTCGGACGTGCGGGACTTTGTTATCCCTCTACCCTGTAGACGTCCTCGTGGGCTCGTCATCCACCTGGTTCGCCTGGCGTTCAGGTGGGTCAGACTCGAGACGGAAGCACCGGATTGTACGGATAGTATATCGATAGCAATATAGCTATATAGTGTGAATCAGAGCGCCCCGGTGTTTCGGAGCGTTCTGATTTGTCGAACACACAGCCACATGCCTCTCGGCCGATGATAGAGGTCAACGACCTCGTCGAGGTCTATGCGGACGGAACGAAGGCGGTTGACGGAGTCTCGTTCCATGTAGAGAAAGGTGAGTTCTTCGGGTTCCTAGGGCCGAACGGAGCCGGCAAGAGCACCACGATAAAGGTCCTGACCACACTGCTCAGAAAGACATCGGGCTCCATCTCGATAGCAGGATACGACATCGACAAGGACCCGGTCGCTATAAGGAAGCTCATCGGCGTCCAGAGTCAGGACACCTCGGTCGACCCGGAGCTGACAGGGAGGGAGAACATGGTCCTCCAGGGCAACCTGCAGCAGATGCACGGCCGCGAACTCAAGGAAAGGGTCGAGCAACTCCTCCAGGTCGTGGGCCTGAAGGATGCTGCCGACAAGCGCGCTGGCCGCTACTCGGGTGGGATGAAGAAGAGGCTGGACCTTGCGTCCACGCTCGTCCACAAGCCGACCGTACTCTTCCTCGACGAGCCGACGACCGGGCTCGACCCGCAATCTAGGGCTACCGTGTGGGAGTACCTCGAAGACCTGAACAAGAAAGAGGGCATCACGATATTCCTCACGACCCAGTATCTCGAGGAGGCCGACAGGTTGTGCGGTAGGCTCTGCATCGTCGACTCTGGCAAGATAGTCGCCGAAGGGACGCCGTCCAACCTGAAGAAGGAGATAGGCGCCGACGCCATATCCATCTCCATGAAGAACAAGCAGGGCAGGAGCGACGACTCTGTCAAGGCGGCCGCGCGCGAGATAATCTCGAAGATGCCCGAGGTCGTCAACGTGATGGACTCCGGTGACGGGCTTACGGTCTACGCGAAGGAGGGCGGATACTTCATCCCCGAGCTGGTCCGGGCCTTCGACAAGACCGACATCGCGCTGGTATCGATTAACCTGTCGACTCCCAGCCTCGACGACGTCTTCCTCAAGCACACCGGAAAGCGCATACGCGTCGAGGAGCTCGTCAAGGATACATCTTCCGGCCGGTTCGGAGGAAGGAGGCGTTAAGCATGACTCTCCTCTTCGACACGCGGTACCTGTTCGTGCGCTCGCTGAAGAAGCTCTTCCGAAACCCAATTCTGCTATTTTTCTCCCTCTTCCAGCCGATAATCTTCCTCGTCCTCTTCACGCAGCTCTTCCACTCCCTCAACCTTCTGCCGGGCTTCCCGCCGGGCGTCAGCTACCTCGAGTACGCGTCGGCCGGCATACTTCTCCAGAACGCATTCAGCAGCGCGCTCCAGTCGGGCACCTCGATCGTCGAGGACCTGAACTCGGGCTTCCTGCAGAAGATGCTCGTCACCCAGGTGAGCAGGCCGGCCATACTCCTGGGCAGGCTGACCACCGACGCATTCCGTGTAACCGTGCAGTCTGCCATCATACTTTGCCTCGCCTACATCCTCGGTTTCAGGATACAGACCGGGGTGCTCGGCCTGCTGCTGATGCTCTTCATCGTGGCCTTCTTTGGTCTCGCCTGGTCGGGCATCTCTCTGGCTCTTGGTCTAAGGACGAAGAGCGCCGAGACGGTCTTCGGGATAGGCGCGTTCCTGACTTTCCCTCTGCTCTTCATGAGCACGGCACTGGTGCCTGTGGGGTTCATGCCGACCTGGATGCAGTCCGTTTCTAACGTGAACCCGATCAGCTACGCGGTGAACGCTGTGAGGGACCTCTCGCTGCCAAACTACTTCTCGTGGAGCGCAGAGGTGAGCGCCCTCGCGTTCATCGCCGGGATAGCCGTGGTCACGATGGGCATCACGCTCTACCTCTTCAAGAAGGTAGTCAGCTAGTCTCAGCGCCCGGGAGGTAAGTGGCTCGGGTCCGCTCGCGGAGATATCTGATTGTCCAGTTCGATGGTATTCTTGTAGGCATTTTGAATACCTACATTCTAAATGCATATATAGTCAAATAGGGTCTGCTCATCAGAATGGCTGACAGTACAAAGCCAACTGATTCCTCTAATTCTAGGAGGAATTTCCTCAAAATCGGCGCCGGCGTAGTGGCCGGTGCCGCAGTAGCATCTGTTGTAGAGATACCAT
>CAZAMW010000242.1:0-2356 GCA_964486265.1 uncultured Nitrosopumilales archaeon
TGCACTTGCTGGAGCAGTAGCTCTTCGAAGAGCCGTCGTTCAGGACCAGCATGACGCCGGTGCCTAGGTGGACTTCTTTACCGCAGAAAGCGCACTTCTTTGGAGTATACAATTCGAATCGACTTCCTTGTTAGTGGTCCGTCCGAGGCCTCCACGCTCTGCATATAAACGAGACGATGAAATCAGGTGAATGCTTCGAGTACCCATGAGAAGGACAGCCCCGCCAAGCCACAGACCTGCGACCCTGGAACTCTGCTCGGGAACAGCATCGTCCCTTCACTTTGCCGTGAATCTAGGGAATGGTCCGGGTCGCAAGGAGAACCGGTACCCGCAACGCCCTATCACGAGCACCATGCGCCCAAGCGTTTCCTATCTTGGAATCTAACTCGACCCCGCAAGGCGCCGGTGGTCGACCCATGAGGACCAGCGATACCGCTGGGAGGCGCGTCGCGAAGCTCCGCGTGCCGCGTAAGAAGGAGGTCACAGGGCTCACCCAACCAGGGGAGCCATGATCTTTGCGGCCGGGCCTCAGACACGAGAAGAGAACCCATTCGTAATCTTCCTCCCTCGCGTGACGGTTTCTCGTGAGGTGCAGCCGCGCGATTCAAATCGCGCGGGCTGGCGCGAGTCAGGCGATTATGAAGCAAACAGGAGGATTCTCCCGTCCCTAACCCCCTCGCACGGCGACTCATCGGAGCTCGCAAGAGCCCCATCTCCATCCTCCTGGCCGCTGCCTCTATACGCAGATGCAGATTCGGGAGAATGGAAGCCTACAACCCAGAATCAGACAGACTTTGCATCGTAGTCAAGGTCGGGTCGAATTAACCGCACAAAACCCCCAATAGAGAAAATCTTCTCAGCTAACCAAAAAACCGCGACCGGTCATAAGCACTTATAAAGGAAGCTTCAGCGAACACAGAGCGTCTGGGGGAGTCAGACCTTCCTTGGACGACGAATGGCTGACATACAAGCTCGCGCCCGTTTGTCATTTCCCAGGTGTCGTCCTCTCCGGCCCTCATCCTCTTTCCCCGATTCTTCTCAACTGACCTCTCCGCGGCGTAGAAGAGGTGCACAGGCAGAGACCCAAGAGAGAGCTCTCGAGGTCTTTGCCCCTTCACGACTTCAAAGCCCCCGGGAGGGCTGAAGCCATCAGCCCTCAGCGGCCGCTCATATCTTGCCGGGAGACCTGCGGGACGGGAGGCTCATGCACCCCCTAGGTCGGTCCGGTCTTACCGTCCAGCGAGCCAGTCAGAAGCCCGGGGCTCTTGAGGTACATCTGTATCGCCTCGGATGCTACCTGGACCTGCGGCCCGGCTATGTGAGTGCCCGATATCACGGTATCGCCGAGCGTGTCGTTGACCTCGCCGGCGGCGAAGAGGTTCGGCGCGGTCCAGCACTGCTGCCAGCCGTTAAATGTGGAGGTCGCCGACGACTTACCTATCCTGTTCCCGCCTCTCCAGTGGTGGCCCCACCAGTCCGTGTGCGCCGAATAGGGAGGGACTACCTTCCCGCCGTTGCTGATGTCCGTCGCCCCCATCTTCTGGAGTATCGCCACCAGATCTGCGTTGACCGCCCCCGTCGCCCAGTATGTCGCCGCGTTGTACCCGTTCGGCACCCAGTCGTGAGTGATCCTGGCGCAGGGATCTCCCCACGCGTCCACGAAGTTCGGGTCCAGGTCCCAGTAGTTCGTGGTGGTGGGAAGGTCCGGCCCCACTCCGCCCATACCCACGAACGAACTGGTGGGAAGGTACATGTCCTTCCACGTGGCCTTGTAGGCGCTCCCCATCTGGAACGCGCCCACCGCCCCGGCGTATCCTCCACCGAGCTTTTCGAAGTTGTTTGGGCCTCCGCCGGCGTACGTGCCCATGAAGAAGGATGTCCCGCCGACGAAGTTGAGACCGGTGTGGTCGAAGTTGTCGTCCATGAAGTCGTAGATCTCCATGCCTCCTCCGGAGGCGTTCCCCGCCGGGTAGGCGTTCGCGCCGATGTTAGCCATCTTTCCAGACGGTCCTGGCGTCGAGAGGTACTGCCCATAGCCGTATGTGAGCCCCCTTCCGACCGTACCCGTAACCGTCGTCTCGTTGTACGGGACTCCGACGTCCGATATCAGCATGGACCTCGTCTGGTTGTACCCCCAGAGGCCGTTGAAGAAGACCGTGCCCGGCTGGACGTGGATGTTTCCCTGAGAGTCGTAGTATCGGATATCCGCTATGGTGCCGTCGGGGTTGGTATCCATCCTGAATATCTCGCTGTTGAGTACCATGGTGAAGTTGCCGGTCTTGAGGGCGGCCGGGATCATCCTGTTGGCCGAGTTCGCCTTGGCACCGGTCTCGCACACGTAGTTGCACGCCTCTCC
>CAZAMW010000243.1:0-2352 GCA_964486265.1 uncultured Nitrosopumilales archaeon
TGCGAGTCCCCAATCCTCGTGGATTGTGGTGCATCCGGACTAGTGCCGGGGGTGGGGGTGGGAACCAGGCGATGTGACGCCTAGCGGGATTGTGCCCGGTTTAGTATCCCGTCGATTTCGGCGTCGGCATCAACCTGAGAATACTTCAGAGCGACGTTGCGCGTTCGCAATTCATCGAGTAGCCGCCATAGAGAGACTCCTGCGATTGCCGCGGCCTGCTCCAGCGATGCCTTACCCCTAACATAACGGTCGACTGCGATGTCTAGCCTTGCTTCACTCAGACCTCTATCAACAACCTTTCTGAGAATTGTCGATTGGTCTTCACCTGTCAACTCTTGTAATTCCCTTAGAGACTTTCTCAGCTGCTTCGGCATTACAAAGGATACTCTCTCACTCAAACTGCGTCCCTCGTTCCAAGAACTCGTTCAGTATCTCTCCGCTTATCCATCCATGGCTCCCGTATTCCTTCACGTTCCTGGCGTAGTCGTTCCTATTCAACGTCCCCGTAACTAGTAGCTCGAATATGACGCCCAGCGTAGTAGTGGTCTCGATTTTGTAGAGCTCAGCGGTCCGCCTTCCCTTTAGGTCGTCCATGAACAACCTCTCTCTCTGCTCAACTGCCAACGCTATTGCTTCGGCCTCCCCCCTGCCGACGGCTTCGCTCAGTTCTTCCGCGATGCTACAGGAAGAGTTCGAGAGTGGGACTGTCTTGAGCCATCCTTCCCTCTCGAGAACTTCCAGATTCAGTGCATCGCTGTATCCCTCTGATTTACCCGCCTCGATCGTCTCTTTCCTCACGGCAGGTGGCATCATCATCGAAGGGAACGTCGAACGTGCACTCCCCAGTTTCCCTAGCCTCGAAAGATGGATCAGAGGACTGGAGTCGCACACGGGCATCGTCTTCCAACCGATCAACGCCGCTGCGAGCCTATAAGTATTACGTCTTATGAAATCGTAAGTAGCCCGACTAGGATTCGAACCTAGGTCAGAGGCTCCAGAGGCCCCTATCCTTGACCGCTAGACGATCGGGCTGCGAGTACCGCCTCGGGACGGAGGGCTTTTTAGCTTCTCCTGAGCTCGGAGTGTTCTCAGACTCTCTCGAGAGTCTCCACGCCGATCAGAAGCAGGGAATCGCGGAGCGTCAGGGCGAACCCCTCGACGAGGGCGAGCCTTGCGGCCTTGAGCCCGGGGTCGGGCTCGCTGTTTACCTGCACGGCCTCGTAGAACTCGTTGAACAGAGAGCAGAGGCGGTGGGAGTACCTGGCGACCTCCTTCGGGCTGAGATACTCGCCGGCTTCCGTCACGTGCTTGTCGTACATCGACATGGCCTTGATCAGCTCGACCTCTTTCGGCTTGTCCAGGCTCCCAGCTACAGCCGGGTCGACGTGAGGCTCGACTCCAGCCTTGCCGATTATCCGACGAGCCCTGGCGTAGCTGTAAAGCAGGTAAGGACCCGTCTCTCCCTGGAGCTCGAGGGAAGACTCGATGTCGAACGCAATCATCTTGTCGGGGTCCTGCTTCACGAGCTCGAACCTGAACGCCGCCACCGCGAGTTTCTCCGCGACGTCGTCCACCCACGAATCTGGTTCGTCAGGGCTCCGCTTCTTCGTCTCCGCCCGCGCCTTGGCCTTCAGCGCGGCGAGCACGGTGTCGACGTTGATGTAGAGCCCCTTCCGCCCCTGCATGTGCACGAACTCCTTCTCGGTCTCGATTCCCAGAGACTCGACCGACTTCTTTGACAGTGCCACGACCTCGTAACCTCTGTGCAGATACCTCCCGGCGTCACTCCCGCCCATCAGCTCGAGCGCCCTGCTCACGATCCTCTGCAGCCTGCTCTGCTTCGTGTCGATGACTGATATCGCGAGCTGCGCGCGGCCGAACTTGGGATGCGCCTCCAGCCCGGTTCCTTCTGTCGTCGTCCAGAGAGTTGGGCCCCCTGGCTGCTCTCCGTAGACGTCGTACTTGAACGGGTCGCCCAGCAGTCCGACCTTCCACGCCGCGTACGGGATGTCCTTAGCGATGTACAGGATAGTCCCATCGGACCTGACGAGCACCTTCTCGTCCCCGAGCTCCTCGTCCCTGATCACCCAGCAGCCGGCGTTCTCGCCCCCCGTCTCGAGGACGGCCACCCCTTTCTCCTTCATCTGCGTGAAAACGCGCTCCCACATCCCGGTCTTGATGATGTCGGACTCCCAGTTGAGGAGGTCGTACCGGGCGCCGAGCCTCCAGCAGGTCCTGAGCTGGTCCGCGAGGATCCTCAGGACCACCGAGTGAGCGTAGTCGCTGACATCCCCCTCCCCCTTCTCTATTTCCCTGAGGACGAACCTCTGCTTCTCCTTGAGTGAGGGGTCC
>CAZAMW010000244.1:0-2343 GCA_964486265.1 uncultured Nitrosopumilales archaeon
CGATGAGGTCGACCGAGGTTATCATCATCCTTCTGCAGCAGTACCTGGTGACCTGCAGGTCGTCGAGCGCCTTGGCCGGGTCTTCCCCGCTCTGGACCTTGGCCTTGAACTCCTCGAACTTGTCGCCGATGAGCTTACCGCACGTGAAGCATCTTACTGGGACTAGCAATCAACTCACCGGTAACTCTTCTGTCTCCTTCTTCTCGCGCCAGGACCGCCGAACTTCTTGGGCTCGGTCTGCCTCGGGTCTCCGGATAGGAGGTACTTGCTGAACGCCGTTATCTTGTCCCTGAGCTCTGCGCCCTTCACCTGGTCAACGTAGGCCCTCGCGAGTGACATGGCCACGGCGTCCGCCTGGCTCATGAAACCGCCCCCTGCGACGCTGACATCGATGTCGTACTTTTCGCGCAGGTCACCGACTATGGCGACGGGAGAGAGCATGTGCAGTCTCGCCACTTCGGGCTCCCATATCTCGAGTGGGATGCCGTTGACCCTTATCCTGCCCTGACCTGCGTGGATGGCGGCGGTGGCCCTGGACGTCTTACGGGCTCCCGGATAGAGCTTCGGCTTGCCGCGCTGTTTTGACTGGGATACCATCTCTAACCGCTCCAACCTATGTTCTTCGAGATCTCTGCGATCGTCGTGTACTGCGGGACCGGCCTTCGGGCCTTGGCGTCCTCGAAGGTGCTCGTCTTCACGTTGGCGTACTTCTCGGGCACTCCCATGTACACTCTCAGCCTGCCCATGGCGTCCTTGCCCTTGCTCTTGGTCTTGGGTACCATGCCGCGGACCATCCTCCTCAGGATGTTGTCGGGCTTGCGCGGGTGTATCGGGCCGTAGATCGGGTTGACGTGGCTGTAGATCTCGAGCCTGGCCTGCCACTGCCTGAAGACGCTGTCGCTCCTGCCGGAGACCAGGGCCTTCTCGGCGTTCAGCACGACTATCTTCTTGCCGGAGAGAAGCTCCTTAGCCACTATCGAACATAGACGCCCGGCTATCGCCTCGGAGGCGTCGACGTAAACCGTCTTATCTTCACTTGACAAGCAGGACTCCACTCCCCTTCGGATACCTGTCGACAAACTCCTGTATCTCCAGCGCCTCTCCTCCCGCTGACTCTATCTTTTTCCTGGCGGACTCGGAGAACGAGAACGCTCCGACTATCAGCTTCCTGTCGAGAGGACCGGTCCCGAGCACCTTGCCGGGGACGAACATCGGGCTCTTTCCATCGCCTATGCGCGCGAGACGCGAGATGTTGACTATCGTCTCTGTGGACTTGGGCGCGCTGAGCGCCTGAGCTGCGTCCCTCCAGATCGCGAGGTCTTCCTTCCTCGCCTTCCTCTCCAGCATTACCGCCTGGCTGCGTATGACCTTGTTGGACTTCATGCCGACTTTGCCTCTATCTCCTTGTGAAGTTCCTGGAACTTCTCTTCGATCTTCTCAATCGCCCTGGTGACTATCTCCTTGGCGGGCATGGAACCCGAACTCTCGACCTTGAGGATGAGCTGGCCCTCGCTCCTACCGTCCGTGAGCACCGAGATCGTCGCCGGCTGCCACTTGGCGTGCTCCTTGGCCCTTCCGAGCCGCGCGTACGCCTCCAGCTTGACAGACTGGCCCGCCGCCAGCTTGACTATCGGGATGTTCGCGCTAACCGGTCTGATGTCCCTGTCCTCGGAGACCAGGTCACCCGAGACGACCGTCCGCGGCTTGTCGTGGGCCGCTGCGTCGAGAACGATGAGGACCCTGCACTTCTGGCAGCCCAGCGGGTTGCCGCAGTCGCACTTCTCAGGGAGGACGTATCTCTCGAGGTCCGTCTTCAGAGGAATCATGCCCAGTCTGTGCGCCAGTATTTCGTCGTACAGCACGGACGAGTTCTCAAGGATCACGATGTCGTCGATCGCCATCGCGGGGACCTCGGAGATGCAGAAGCGCCGGATCGCGTTCGCGTAACTGCGGTCCACACCCTCTAGTTGTAACGTAACCTTCTCATCGCTCTCCTCGAGCACTTTGACCTTAGGTGCGACCAAAACTAACAACGACTCCGGCGGACTAAGGTTTGACGAGGGTTGTTGTGGGGTTTAAAAGCATTCACGCTCCGATGCTTATGAGGTCGTCTGCCGGGCAAAGGCCGGTTGAATTGGGCTCGCTCTCACAGGCAAAGACCCTTGGAGCGATCGGATCCGTTCTTACGCTTCTCATCCTCGTTCCGACCGTGGGATGGATCCTCGGGATCGCAGGATTCGTCCTGATCCTCGCAGCGATAAACAACGTAGCGCAAGCCTTCGCTGACAGGGCCATCGTCAACGATATGCTCATCGGCGTGGCACTGGCGATTGCCGGTGTAAT
>CAZAMW010000245.1:0-2343 GCA_964486265.1 uncultured Nitrosopumilales archaeon
TAGCTTTCAGGGAGGCCACGGCCCGCGGTTCGATCCGACTGAAACCTGCGACCGTGAAGATGCTCATGGAGAACAGGCTGGAGAAGGGGGACGCTCTCGGCGTGGCCAAGACCATGGCCGTTCTGGCCGTGAAGAAGACTCCGGAGATGGTCGCCCTCTGTCATCCGCTAAGGGTCGAAAGGACGGCCGTCGAGACGAAGGTGACGACAGATGGTGTCCAGGTCACCGTGACGGTCTCCGCTCACGAGAAGACCGGCGTTGAGATGGAGGCGCTGACGGCTGTGGGAGTCGCGCTCCTCAACATCTGGGACATGACCAAGGCATACGAGAAGGACTCCGACGGCCAGTACCCCGGGACCAGAATCGAAGAGATAAGGGTAGTCAAGAAGGTGAAGCGCGTTGAAGGCACATGAATCTCACAGGGAAGCGGCGCTGGCGCGTCTAGGGTTCTACGTCGTCACTGTCAGCTCCAGTCGGTTCGCGAAGAAGACCCGGGGCGAGAGATTCACCGACGAGTCGGGTGACGTCGCCGAGCAGATCGTGAAGAAGAACAAGCACACCCTCGTCGGAAGAGAGCTGGCAGACGACGACAAGGTGATGGTCGTAGATGCCCTCAACGACGGACTCGCAAGAAAGGATGTCGACGTCGTGGTGTTCACGGGCGGAACTGGACTTTCTCCGAGGGACGTTACGGTCGACGCTGTCAGGCCGCTCCTCGAGAAGGAGATCGAGGGCTTCGGCGAGATGATGCGGTCGATAAGCTTCGCAAGGATCGGCAGCTCGGCGCTCCTCAGCAGGACTACAGCCGGCCTCAAGTCCAGGCGGCTGGTGGTGTGCCTGCCCGGCTCGCCCGACGGTGTCGAGACCGGCCTGAACCTGCTGATGGGGGACATACCCCACATAATCTACGTGGCACGCAAGAAGGGCTAGCCGTTCGACCGCTGCGAGGCCCACGCCTTGCGATAAGGGGGGCGCTTCCTCTTCCTCGCCCTCTTCCTCTCCTCCGTCTTGCGGAGCAGGGACTTTTCTTCGGACAATCTTCACTTGGTCTTGCTGTAGGCGACGATGCTGACCATCCCGGCTATCCGGAACGCGATCTCCTTGAAGGCGTTCGCCTCCGGAGAGGTGGGCTCGGAGACCACTATCGGTTCGCCCTTGTCCGACTGCTCCCTAATCTTGGGATAGAGGGGGACCTCGCCGAGGAACTGGACATCGAGGTCGGTGGCGGCCTTCCTCACGCCGCCGTGGGCGAAGATGTAGGACTTTTCGCCGCAGTGGGGGCAGACGAAGTAGCTCATGTTCTCGACCATTCCAAGTATCGGCACGTTGAGCTTCCTGAACATCCCGACTGCCTTGGTGGCTATGCTGAGAGCGGCCTCCTGAGGGGTCGAAACTATGACCACCCCGCTGAGCGGGACGGTCTGAGCGACAGTCAGGCCAGAATCGCCCGTGTTGTGGACCAAGAGAGAGTTCGCCACGAAGTTGTGCAGCTCGTCGACGTGCAGGTCGAACGTCTCTTCCTCACCCGCTGGCTCGATCTGCTTGATTCTCGCGAGTTTGAAGGCGCGCGGGTCAGGCCTCATCGAGAAATCAAATGAGAAGGAATCGCCTCTCTCGAGGCGTCTACCCTCGGGGGGGCGGCCGTTCTCGATTATCTCGTGTCGGATGCCGGTCGCTCTCAGACCGCTCATCAGGCAAAGCTCGTGAACCTGCCGTACCAGGGTCTCATTGCACGATTCCAGGGAGGCCGTGTTCTGCATGATAGTGACGGACCGATATCTTCCTTTTGCGTCCGGGAGGTCCTTTACGCTTGACCTGTTTCTGATGTGGCCATCGGCTTCGGCATATCCTCTGATGAAGGCCTGCCTCTGGTCCAGGGGGAGGGTGAAGACCCAGTCGGGTACCCTCTTCTGACCGGCCCTGTGGTCTAGGTCTAACGAGGCGAAGAGCTTGGCTAGAGCGACCGAGGCAACGCCGAACTTCTGGCCCCCGTCGTCCTCGAAGGTCCTGCACTTGAAGAGCCTAGTATAGAGCCATTCGTACTGCTCCCTGAACTTGCTTCCACGAGGCTCGCAGATTCGCAGGCCAACGAACCCACTTTTCTTCTGGCGCTTTATGAAGCCGTCACCCACGAAGTGACCTACTATCTGCATGAATTCCGTCGTCGTGGCCGCGGGGAGCTCGATGAATGAATCGGAATACTCGATCTTGGGTAGCTTCATCGCCCGACCTCCTTCGACAACACCCCTAGCGACTATTCTATCTCCAGGTTTCAACTGGTCGAGACGATGCCAAACGTTCCCCCTCCTTGTGTAATGGAGGAAGGGGTGGTTTCCGGTCGCC
>CAZAMW010000246.1:0-2304 GCA_964486265.1 uncultured Nitrosopumilales archaeon
GCAACGGACAACATCCAGCTCGAGGTCGACGACTACTTCAGCCCCGCAGCGAAGGCGACGTACAAGAACCTCGTGATCCAGATCCGGCCAGACTTTGGGACGAGGGTCGCGCGCATCTACACCCCGCGCAACCGTCCGCAGATGTCTACTGTGAGACCGGGCAACTTCGAGGCCCTGCCCAGGGACCCAGACAGGAAGGGTGTCGTAGAGAACATCGCACTGCCCGTCAAGGGAAAGACATACTCCGCCTTGGTGAAGGAGATCAGGGAACTGCCCAAACCTGCGGTGAACCTTAAGGATGCCCAGGTCGTGATAAGCCTCGGCATGGGTATACTGCGGGACAAGAGTGGCGGGGTCAGGGACCCGCGTGAAGCCTTCCAGCTCGTCCTCAAGCTCAAGAAGGCGATCGAGCAGAAGGAAGGGCTGAAGGTCGAGGTGGGCGCTTCTCGTGCCCTGATCTACGCCGAACTCAAGCAGCTCGAGGGCCTCATAAGCAAGGACAATCAGGTGGGGCAGACCGGGACGACGGTAGGCGCACAGGTGTACATCGCACTGGGGATCAGCGGCGCGCTGCAGCACAGGGTTGGCATGCAGAGATGCAGGAGGATAGTCGCGGTGAACCTGGACCCGAACGCCCCGATATTCCAGATAGCACACTATCCGATCGTCGAAGATGTCTACGATTTCCTCCCCGAGATGATTGCGAGAATAGAGGGTTCCAAGAATGAAGCCTGAGTTCGACGTCATCGTGGTGGGCGCTGGGCTCGGGGGCTCTGCGTGCGCACTCGCGCTGGCGAGAAAGGGCGCCGACGTCCTGGTGCTCGAGAAGGCGAAGATTCCCGGGGAGAGGAACATGAGCGGCGGCGTCCTCTTCGGGACCTACGCGGGCGGTTACGGCATGGTAGACCTGGTCCCTGACTTCGAGACCGACGCGCCGGTGCAGCGCAGGATAGTCTCGCACGAGGTCAACGTCCTCTCCGACCCTGACTGGGACGAGGGTAGCTACCGCTACTATCGCATCGATAAGAATTCGCTGCCGTCGAGGGTCGGGCTCTTCAGGGTCGACCTCGACTCCGGGCACGACTACTCGGTGCTCCGGAGGGACTTCGACCAGTGGTTCGCGACGAGAGCCACGCAGGAGGGGGCGATGCTATCCACCCAGACCAGCGTCGAGAGCCTGATAATCGAGAACGGCGCCGTGGTCGGCGTCCGCACGACCCACGAGGACCTGATGGCCAAGGTCGTGATCGACGCGTCGGGGGTGGTCTCCAACCTGGTCGAAATGGCCGGGCTTCGGCCGAAGCTCGAACCCAAGGCGCTCTATCACGGTCTGAAGCACGTCTACAGGCTGGACCCGGCCACCATAGAGAAACGCTTCGGCGTGGGCAAAGGGGAAGGGAAAGCCCAGGTCTACCTCGGGCCGTTCATGAAGGGCGTCAACGGAGGCGCCTTCCTATACACCAACCAGGACACCCTCTCCGCGGGCATCGTAGTGTCCATGGACTCGATGGTGGACGCGTACACCGAGGATTTTGAGCGCGTCGGCAAGAGCATCGACATCCTCGAATCCTTCGAGTCGCACCCCATGCTCGCAGAGCTCCTGCAGGGCGCCGAGCTCGTCGAGTATTCCGCTCATAACGTTCCGAAGGGGCACAAGTGTATGCTCAAGAAACCCTACGCAGCCGGGTTCATGGCGGTCGGAGACTCGCTGGGGTCGTTCGTCAAGGTCGGTCCGCTGCTCGACGGGATGAGCAAGGCGATAACTACGGGGATGATGGCGGCGGAGACCTTCCTCCAGGCTGACCAGAAGGGCTCGTTCACAGAGTCCTCCCTCTCGTCGTACCAGTCGCGTCTGCGTCCCGTCTACCGCGACATCGCGAGGTCCAGGAGCGACAGCAGACTTAGCGAGAGCAGGATGACGTACCAGCTGCTCCCCAGGCTCCTCTTCTCGACCTACCTGCTCTACCGGGAGAGAAAGATAATGACCGACAAAAGAGCTGCGTCAGACAAGGACGCCGTCCAGCGCGTGCAGGGCGGCACGAGTCTGCTCAACTACGACGAGGACGCCGTGTATTCGCACATCAAGGTCGACTCCGCCAAAGGGTCGGCCTCGCAGCACAAGCCCTGGGTCCCCGCCTGCCCGATGAACTGCTACACGCTCGTGACTGACAAGGGGGTCTTCGCCTCCTACGCCGACCTTCTTTCGTACAATACGCGCCCTCTCAAGGAGAAGCACAGGGAGTCGACCGGGTTCGAGCCCCAGAGCCTCGAGCTGGAGGCGATCCGAGCCGTCGCGAAAGAGAC
>CAZAMW010000247.1:0-2290 GCA_964486265.1 uncultured Nitrosopumilales archaeon
TGCCAAACCCGGCCACCCGGACAAGCCCTGCGCCGGGGACTGAGCAGAACGAGAGGACGTAGGGGAACGGGTCCAGGGTCGAATTGTATCCCGGTACGTTGTAGAGAATCCCTCCGCCGTACAGCGAGACGTACCTGCCTGAAAGGTCGGGAGACCCCGGGAAGTTGAAGTCGAAGGCAAGGCTCGGGGGGATCACGGGCGCCAAGCGGAGGCGCCCGCGGCCGACTAGCCGTGCGCCAGGACGCAGCGCGAGGGGGCGTCAACCCTGATGAAGCCGTATCGTGGGAACTGGACTATGTCTCCCGTCTTGAGGCCCTCAAAGGCGCCCTCGACCACGCCCAGCTTCGTCTTCAGGCTGTCCTTGTTGAAAGTGCCGTCGTCACTGTAGAGCTCCGAAGGCTCGAGCACTTCGACTCCGTGCGAGTCCTCCTGGGCAACCCACTGGAGCTTTCTGGTCTCCTGTACCATCTCCTCGCTCACGTAGCTGGCGACGGCCTCCCCACCCTCGCCCGGGCGCTTCGAGACGAGCTTCACGTTGTAGAGCTCCATCAGCCTGAAGACCTGCCCCTCGTTCATCTTGTCCAGGTCGGAAGATGCAATGAAGAAGCGTCCCGTCGTGGCTATGGTCCGTTCACCGAGTTTTTCGAGAGGATGGAAGGGGATTGTCGTCTTCTTATCCGGGGCGCCCTCGACGCGAAGCCTGACGGGGTCGGGGACGAAGTACACCCTCCTGGTGACCGGGTCCAGGAGCTTCCTGTTTACCGCGAACAGCAGCGACCAGTCGAACGTGTGCTCGGACTTGGTGTAACCCACCTCGACGGTGAATCGTCTTACAGCCTCCGGGACAATCCCCCTGCGGACCACACCCTCTATCGTCGGCATTCGGGGGTCGTCCCAGCCACTTACGAGCTTCTCCTCCACCAGGGGCCGCAGCAGGCGCTTCTGGACCGGGGTCCCCTTGAAGTTGAACCGGGAGAACTGCTTGACGTTGATTGCGGGGAAGCCGAGCAGCGTCCTGACCAGGTCCTGGAGGCCGACGTGGAACTCCGAACTCCTAAGAATGTGCGTGACCCCGCAGACCTGGTCCTCCACGACCACTTCAAAGTCGTAGGTCGGCCAGACGGAGAACTTGTCTCCGGTGAGAGGGTGCGGATAGTCGATTATCCTTGCGATGTTCGGGTCCCTCAGCGAGTAGTCGAGGCTGGACATGTCGCCCTTGAGCCTTATGACGTAGGTCCCCTCCTTGTGCTTCTTCGCCAGCATCTCGTCCCAGAGGGCCAGGTTCTTCTCGACCGCCTGCCCCCGATGCTCGCAGGCCTTCCCGTCGAACCTCAGCTTCTTGACCGTGTCTAGCGGACAGTCGCACGCATAGGCGCTCCCGGCCTCCAGGAGGTCCTGGATGTGCTCGTAGAGCAGCTCGACGTCCGCAGAGACGTTCTTCTCGTAGTCCCACTTTATCCCGAGCCAGGTGTATCCCTTCCTGAAGCTCTCGTAGTACCGCTTCTGCACCTTCCTTGGGTTGGTGTCCTCGAACCTCAGCCATAACTTCCCTTCGTACTGCTCCCTGTAGACGGCGTTTATCGTGCCCGCCATCGCGTGCCCGATGTGCATGTAACCCGAAGGCTCGGGCGGCAGCCTCACCACGACCTTGCCCTTCTCGGCCCCTTCCAGTGGAGGGAGTCCTACGCGCCCCTCCTTCTTCTCGTGGGTCTGGGAGACGTCTGGGTACTTCTCCTTCAGCAGCTCCTCCTGGGACTGGGGCGACATCGCGTTCACCGTCTTGACGACTTCGGCCGCGACCCGGGCGACGTCCTTCGCCACGGCACGCAGCGCTGGAGTCTCTCCAAGTACCTTGCTGACCACGGCCCCGACCTCAGCCTTTCCCTTGTGGAGCACAGCGTTCTGCAGCGCGTACTTCTCCATCACGGTGCGGTCCTGCTCGCTGATGCTCACCGCGGTCACCAGTCTCTTTCTACCGCGAACGTCGAGAGTTCCTCTATCCACCTCGCCGCCTGCGCGTCCCCTCCCCACCTGACCGTCCTGAGGACCGATATCGCCTGCGAAACCAGCTCTTGGGACCTTTCGCTGGCATAGTCGAGCACCCTGTACTTCTCGATCAGCGCGAGCAGCTCGTCGATGTGCAGGCGCCTCTCCGCCCTCGGCATGTTGAACAGCTCGACGAACCTTTTCTTCTCGTCCTTGCTGAGCGAGGCGTGCAGCCGTATCAGGATCAGGGTGTGCTTCCCCTCGAGGAGGTCGTCCGCCGACTGTTTGCCGTACTTCTTCCCCC
>CAZAMW010000248.1:0-2273 GCA_964486265.1 uncultured Nitrosopumilales archaeon
AATAGCGCCAACATTCTGCGGGGAGCCGAGACCATAGGGAGAAGGAGGTGCAGGACTTGGGGCGACGCAACCAGTCGCAGTTGCCGCTGCTGGAATTAATTGAGAATTGGTAGAAGCTGTGACTAATCGACTATTCAGACTTTGGTGGCTTGTTCCGTCAGTGGATAGAATGATCAAGGCGACTGACAACGTGACCACTGTAAGGGCCGCGGCAGCGAGTGTAGCGTTTCCGCGTGTCGCGCTGCCGAATCGAGCCATATCTACATTCTCTATCGAGTATTAAGAGACGGGAGGTAAATAAATCATGCAGAATCTAAGATACTGGATTAATCATCCCTGATCATAGATACTGGTTCGAAGAGATCCCTATCGCGCGTCGCCCAGAACTATTCCGGCTGGATTTAGGCGACCTCCTGTTCCAAGGCGAGCAGGCTTCTATAGATTCTCAGCCATTCTCTTCCTTTCGCCGTTAGTGCATAGTTCTTCCGTCGTTTTGACTCATCAATGACTTCGACGAATCCCCATGAAATCGATTCTCCGAGATGCTTTCGAGCAACATCGATGTTGATATGCGTGTAATTCATTATCTTGTTTCGGGTTGAAGGCGCCTTGAGAAGGCACCCCAGAATCGACTCTTCGACATCCCTCCACGTCCTTCGTCGAATGCGGTCTGTCAAGATACCGAATTCACAAAAGAGTGTGGCGATGCTTATACTTTATGAAGCATGAAGCGCCAAACCTCTGGTGGATGTTAAGCGAAGGGTATTCACTGCCTAGATTTGAACGCAATCACGTCTAAGAAGCTGCGACCGCAACCCTTCCTCTCTCTTGCTCCGCTTCCAGCAGTACCAGCAACGCGCTCTACCACCATCGTGCTCATACGCACGCCTCCTGTCCCCGGCTCGATGACACGTCTTAAGTAGCGAACAGCCATTAGACCGAGATTCACTCCGATGGCCCTGAGGCTTGTCATATGGCGCTGCCAGTAGATCAGAGGGCTCTTCTTATTGTCGGCCTGACTGTAATCGTGATTGTCGTGGTGTCCCTGATACGCTTCTTGAGAGGCAGACCTATCTCCAACTTCTCATCCTCACCCAGGAAACAGTAGGCTTTGGAGTTAGCTAGCCTAGTCGCCCTAGCACTTGCCACCATCCGGACGATCGTCTGTCACATCATAGGCATGCGAGAAGCGTGAGGTCTATGGCATGTCCACGGTTTGCGATTGACTTTTCAGCTCGCTGCGACCGGACTCCTAGACTCCCCCTGCCATGCCCGCTTGTGATGGCGGTGGGCCACAATCGCTGGTGGCCCTGGGAAGCGCACCGCGCCGTTCGGGGGCGGGTTCTCAACAGCGAGAAACGACTACCGGTCATAAATACGGCGGGGCCTCACTACCGGCTGCCATCCGGCAAAGAGGGATGAATTCGTGGAATCAGAAACAGCGTGGAGGGAAGCCTCAACGTTTGGTACCAATTCACGACCGCCTAGGCGAGGAGAGTACGAAAGGACGAAAGTCCGGACTTCAGGCTGCGTCGAGGCGAGGGCGAACCGGGACGACGGTAATGAAGGAAAGTAGCTCGACCGGCTCCAAAGGAAAGCCACATCCATCCTGAGAGCCGGATGGCACAATCCCACCGGCGCGGGGCCGTCTTCCAGTGAAGGGAGATGCGCCGTTCTCATGCGTGAAAACCGTGCCCGCATCTTAAATCTCTCGTCGACTTCACTCCTGAGCGTGTAATACAGAGGTCGCAGAGAGATGGACTCCTCGAAGATCAAGGCAATCGCCGATGAGATAGTCATGGCGACCGCCGGGCTGCCTTCAGCGGGTGCAGTCAGGGAGCTGTTGGCCGAGTACGTCTCACAGCCGTCTCAGGAGAGACGGATAGTCATACTGGCCGACGTCTACTCGTGCGTGTTGCAGGACCTGGAGTCGCCTGCCCCGGCCCTAGAGGCGGGAGAACCGCGGGACGACCCGCCACAGGAATACACAGGTGTTCGGGACAGGGCGACCTTGGACGGGCAGCTCAACCAGCAGAACACAGCGTGCTCGTTCTGCGAGCTCATCCACGAGTTCTACCCGGGGGGAACGGCAGGGAGACACACCAGGAGGATGATTGCCAATCACCTCGAGCGGGAGCACGGGGTCGACCTCATCCACAGTAGAATCGCGAGATGAGGTAGAGGCCTGCGAGAGAAGGTGCCCCAGCGTCTAGGGCTCAGGCTATCCGCGCGTTCACGTTGATTACGTGGGTCATGCTGTAGACCGCCGGGCA
>CAZAMW010000249.1:0-2240 GCA_964486265.1 uncultured Nitrosopumilales archaeon
GGCAGGCCGAGGTCGGGATCGCGGTCAGCAGCGCGACCGACGTCGCGAAGGCCGCTGCCAGCGCCGTGCTCACCAGCGAGGGCCTCTCGAACATCGTGACCCTCATCGAGGTAGGCCGCAGGATCTACCAGAGGATCGTAACCTGGACACTCAACAAGATCATCAAGACCTTCGAGGTGGCCGTCTTCGTGGCCCTCGCGTTCCTGCTCACTGGTTACTTCGTGGTCTCCGCACTCGACATCGTCCTCCTCCTCTTCACGGTCGACTTCGTGACGATCTCGCTCTCCACAGACACGGTCCGGTGGTCGAACAGGCCGGACCGGTGGGACGTCGCAAGCCTCGTCAGGGTCGGGGTGCTCCTGGGCACCTTCACAGTGCTCGAACTCTTCGGACTGCTTTACATCGGTCTCTCGTTCCTCGGGCTGTCGACAAACATCGGGGAGCTTCAGACGTTCGTCTTCGCCGCACTTTTCTTCCTCGGGATGTTCACCGTTCTCATCGTGAGGGAGAGGGGCGGCTTCTGGGCGTCCTGGCCCAGCAGGACGCTATCCTTCGCGGTGGTCCTCGACATGGTTGCCGTGGGGCTCTTGGTGACCATCGGGATCCCGGGCGTCACGCCGATCCGGCTCACGAGCCTGGCTGTCCTGCTGGTCTATCTCGCCTCGTGTTCGATGCTCCTGAACGACCAGGTCAAGCGCGCCCTCATGAGGCGGTTCGGGCTCGCGACCTGAGCCTCGAAGGCGGTCGACCGGCTGCTCAGATCGCGTTGGCAATCCGCGACCCCGACTCGGCCTATCGAGACCTGGAATCAGACACTACTGTTGCGGTGAAGCAGTTTTCGCCAAGGCACTTGATCGTATTCTTCAGTACTCGGGGTTCTGACACGAGAATCGTCACAGTCTATCATGCTTCCGATGTCGGCCGCCTCATTAGCAGGAAGCTCCGAAGAGGAGCATGGGTGCCGAAGGTGTGACGCTGGACTACAGTGCAGGGGATGACATGCTCTACTTCCACTTCAAGGACGGCCCAGCAAAGACCGTGAAGGAGGTCGAGGACAACGTGATGGTCGAGCTAGACAAGGAGGGCGCGGTCATGGCGATGGAGGTCTGGGGCGTGAGGAAGAAGGGCGTTCTGGAGCAACTGACGCGAGCCGCGGCTCATCCCTGGCATTCGCAAGTCTGATTTCTCACTAGCATCTGCGTCCGTCCGACTGCCTTATGCGAAGCCGAGAGGCATTCGAACGCACGACCTGCAAAGCCCACCCGTAGCAAGCGAATACCAATACGGCGCACGAAAGTGCCACGAAGCGGGTTACGGTTCTTTTTGTACAGGCGGAGGGTCCGAGTCCTCCCGATTGTGGACCCCTCAAATGGAACCAAAATCCGGCCTATCGGGTCAAACGGAGCCAATTCTGGGCTTGTTTAGAATGGACCGGGGGGGTTCCGCCCCTTGCAAGGGGCGAGTCCCTGGCGTACCTCTGAGTGGGTCCGGAACCCTTCCCGTTCCACACTCGTGTTCATTGGATATACTCCAAGGCCCTGATATTTACGCTCCCACCTTCTTTGCTTCAACTTTTTATGAACTAGACCAGTACACTTTCATCTTCGCCACTTCAATTCGGCCGTGTGAGTCCAGTGCCTCACATCCCGATGACAAAGGCCGTCGAGTTGAGCGCGTAGCAGTGCCCGTAGGGAGAGCCCGTGTAGTGGTGCGCCACTTGGAAGTAGCAGTTCGTCCCCGCGGGCTGGGCCGCCCCACCGGTGTATGGGAACCGGACCGTCAGCGTATTGTTCAAGATCGGCGAGTTGAACTGGCCTGACCCGTTGAGAATCGGTGTCTGGAACGTGCCCGAACCGACCATGGTGACCGAGCACCCCGCAGACGAGGCTGCCGCGCTGGCGCAGTCGAAGACGTGGGCACCACTTAACTCCGAGGCCGTGCATGGCTCCTCGTACGCCGTTCCATTCGACCGGTACGAAGCCGCGCAGCCTCCCCAGGTGAGGAAGCTCCCCACCTTCGGTATGCTATTCGACGCCACGACTTGGAAGTGGAGGAGGGTCAGCTGCCCCCACTCGTCGCCGACGACGAGCGTGTAGTTCGCTGGTAGGGACGAGCCCAGCGAGCTATAGAATCCGGTGCCGTTGGCCGCGTTGATGGACTCTTGGAAAGCCACCCGCGTGGGGAAGACGCCCTTCGCGTACGTCCTCGTGACGTTGCCGCTGTATGTGCATATCCCGCCG
>CAZAMW010000250.1:0-2235 GCA_964486265.1 uncultured Nitrosopumilales archaeon
GAAAATTGCTTCACACTTCTATGAACCGGTCGCGTCGCGCGTATCGCGTTGGCGCACTCGAGCATCGGCATCGCGCCTACTCGTCGTCCTGGAACTTCTTCGCGACTCTTTCGGCCGCCTGCGTGGCGGCCTCCACAGCGTTCATGATGCTGGTCCTAACGGCTCCCTTCTCCAGCTCGTAGATGCCCGCTATCGTCGTCCCCGCCGGTGTGGTTACCAGGTCCCGCAGCTCCGCCGGATGGACGCCGTTCTTGCTGAGCATGTCGGCCGTCCCGGTGAGCGTCTTCGTGGCCAGCTTCAGGGCGATGTCCCTCGGGATTCCGACCTTGAGTCCTGCGCTCACCATGGCTTCGATCAGTACTGCGATGTAGGCTGGGCCGCTTCCACTTAGGGCGGTGACAGCGTTCATGAGGGACTCCGGGACCTCGATGTGCTCTCCGAATGTGCTCAGGACCCTCTTCGCGGTAGCGAGGTCCTTCTTGGTTACCTCCTTGCCTGGGGTGTAAGCGGTTATCGCCTCTCCGACCGAGGCCGCGATGTTCGGCATGCTCCTCACCAGCTTAGCCTTCGGGAGCGATTCTGAGAGCATGCGCAGCGAGATGGCGGCCATCATGGATATGACGACCTTCCCTTCAGTGAACTCGGCGATCTCCTCGAGCACACCTTTCGCATCTCCCGCCTTCACCGCCAGGATTATCACGCCGGCCCGCTTTGCCGCCTCCCGATTGTCTGAGGTGATAAGGACCTTCGGAGACCTGAGGGACTTTAGCTTCGAGGGATTCCTCCTGGTGACTATGACTTGTGAGGCGAAATCCGAGCGCGCGATGCCCCTCGCGACCGCCTCTCCTATCTTACCCGCTCCGATGACAGCCACTATCAAAACGGTCCTGGTACCGCTCGTGTGGTCTTATAACTTAGGCCGGAGCCGCGCCGCCCTGCACCGAAGCCGGCCGCTTGCGCTGGAGCCTCAGAAACAGCCAGACGCCTATCAGAATAGCGACGACCGTCGCGGCGATCTCGATTGTGCCCGCCGTGCGTATGCTCTCCCAGTGCGCACCTAGATAGTCCCCCGCGTAGACGAGGGCCGCGTCGAAGATGAAGCACCCCAACGCCGTGTATACGACGAACTTGGGCACACTCATCCTCGCGCTTCCCGCCGGGAAGGAGGCGAGCGTCCTGATGCCCGGGATGAGCCTGCTGAGGAATATGAGCAGACCTCCGTGCCTCTTGAAGAGAGACTCCACCCTCGCCATCTGCTCGGGGCTGATGAAGAACCGGCTGCCATAGTTGGAAATCGTCCGCATACCGAGGTACAGGCCGATATAGTAGTCGATGAGGCTTCCTATCACCCCCGCGCCCGTAGCGAGAAGCACGACCAGCCAGAACTCGAGCGTTCCCGTAGAGACCAGGTAGCCGGCGAAAGGCAGGACCACCTCGCTCGGCACGGGCAGAGAGGTGGACTCCAGCAGCATCAGGACGAAGATGCCCAGATAGTTCAGCGAGTTGATGATACCAACTACAGCGTCGGTGAGCGTACTGGTGAGCGACTGCAGTCCTCCGCTCGAGAGCTGGCTTCCCGCCCCCGTGACCATGTCTTCGATGGAATCGGAGAATATTAGCGATATGGATGCGACGAAAGCGATGCCTATCGCTACGAAGTAGCGGGAACGGATGCCGATGGACCTGAGACGCAAAACGGACACGCTTTCCTCGGTCGCGACTATTTCATGCTTTAGGTGGTCTGCGCACTTTGCGTCGGGGACTGGTCCTTCTTGCTGAATATGCTGAAGTTCAGCCTGCTCACCAGGACGCACGGGATGAGCGAGTACGCGGCGCCCGCTATCAGGTCGATGAGATAGTGCTGGCCGAGGTAGAGTGTCGAGAAGAGTATCGCCCCCGTGACCGGGATTGCTACGAAGGAGAGACGGCGGTCGAGCTTGACCATGAAGAAGCAGAATATCATTGCGTACGCGGTGTGCAGGCTCGGGAAGGCAGCGAACTGGTCCGACTCTATCATCGAGATGGCAGATGACAGGGCGTTCGGCAGCACCGAGGAGCCGGTGCTCTGGTAGAGGTTGAGGGCGACGTTCTGGTACCACGGAGGCGCCGTAGGGGCTAGTATGAAGGTGACGAGCGCGGCGTACGATGTGATTATCATCGCTGCAGTGTACTTCCCGAAGAGCTGCCGGTTGAAGTACCAGAGTACGTCGCGGCGAAGAAGGGGCCAGGGGGGAG
>CAZAMW010000251.1:0-2210 GCA_964486265.1 uncultured Nitrosopumilales archaeon
GCGGGTCACCATCGACGTCCTCCACATCGGCCTTTCGTTCGATGTCTCGATGGTGCCGGTCAAGCGGGGCATTGTTCTGAAGGGCAGGGACTTCAGGGTGAGGGCCTGCAGGGCGGACCATTCGGTGCCGGCCTGGTCGTATGTCTTCGAGGAACTGCCTCGCCCGGGCGTGTTCGATACGACGAGGGCCCTCGCGTTGGGAGTCCCCGAAGGGAAGAAATGGTCCAGCCTGCAGCACGGGAGGAGCGTCGTGGTACAGGGGAAGAGGATACTGCCGGACCAGGTCCTCGGGCCGCCCAGGCCGGGCAGAAGGATAGGCTACTCGGGAGACACCAGACCGACGAAACTGCTGGCGAGGTTCTTCGAGGGGGTGGACCTGTTGATCTTCGACTCGACGTTCTCCGCCGAGGATGCGGACAAGGCCATTGAGAGGAAGCACAGCACGTCGACCGAGGCCGCCGCGCTCGCAAAGGAGGCGAAGGTCCGCAGGCTCGCGCTCACCCACTTCAGTGCCAGATACACTAACGCGAAGCGCCTTTTGAAACAGGCGAAAGCGGTCTTCGAGGAAACCGTCGCCGCTAAGGACGGGCTTGTGCTTGAGGTTCCGCAGGCTGATACGGAGCGAGCCAGTCTAGAAGTTTGAGCGGCTCGTTGACATCGAGCTCGAGGGAGACGGGCCCGAGCGCTGACTCCTCACCCCCGGAGACCACCGCGATCACACCGGCGAAGGCCGCCTGTCTGTTGAACAGGATCCGGAGGTGCGTACCCTCTATGCTCTTCAACAGAAGCCTCCGGGCGGCGTTTCGCACGTGTCTGTCCCGCAGCTGGTCGTGAATCTTCTGGAGGCAGCCCGCCTGCGATGAACGAAGAACGACGACGCCGGCGCTCTGTCCCAACTCATAATGACAGTCTCCAAGGATGTTGCGCGCGGCGGTGAGTACCTTTTCTGGGTCCTCTGATGGAGAGACCTCCGCGCGAATGACTATGGCTACGGGGCCTTCAAACATGCTTCATCCATTCCCTCATCACGCGCGCGGCCTCGACTCCCAGCTGCTCTATGGAGATGCGTTCGTTCGAGACCACGTCGTCAGCGAGGGCTATTGCGCCTCCCAGTCCGATTGAAAGCTCCCGCTCGTCCCTCGTGTTGAAGCTCTCCACGGTCTGCGGGTCGTCGGTCCTTCCTCGTACTTTCAGCAGCCCGAACCGCCTGCTCGGAGACGCCCAGATAGCGAGCAGCTTCACCGGACCGGCTCCTCGGAACATCTCCACCTCCGCCATGGACCTTACGCCGTCCACCACGACCGCCTTCCCCGTCATCGTCTTGATGCTCCGGAGGGTCAGCTCGGCGACGGCTCCCGAACCATACTTTTCCCTGAGCTCTCGCATCACCGTGCCCATGTTCTTGTCGTCGGGATACAGGTTCCTCCTCTTGGTCTCTTCCCGGATCATGTCACCCATCGCGACCTTCTGGATCCCCGCCCTTGCAATCTCCTTGGCCGCCGTCGACTTGCCCGCCCCTGGCATCCCGGTTATCGCGATGATTAGCAACGCCGCTTCCAGCTGAGCTGCTCCGAAGAGTATTAATCATAATCGGGTCCTAACTTATTAGCTCGGGTGTGGAGCGACCTGAAAGAAGCCCGATGCGCGCGTTCCTCGCCTTCGACGTGTCACCGGAGGTCACAGGCAGGATGGAGGCTGCAGAAGGGGAACTCAGGGAGACCGGCGCGGACGTCGGGCTGGTCTCTCGTGAGAACCTTCACTTTACCGTGAAGTTTCTTGGGGAGATATCCGAGAGCGACGTGCGAGCTGTCGACGTTCGCGTCGGGAAGCTGGAGCTCACCGCGTTCGACGTGATGGTCAAGGGAATCGGGGTCTTTCCGGGCCTTGACAGGCCGAGGGTCGTCTGGGCGGGGGTCGACGCCGCCGACGAGGAGCCAATCTCACGACGAGGGGGGGCCGTGCTCGGAGCGCTCGATGGTGTGGGCAAGCCCGAGGAACGGGAGTTCCGGCCGCACATCACCATCGCGAGGGTAAGGTCACCTCGCAACCTGGACCGCCTCGCCGGCTTCGTGCGTGAAAACGCGGCGAGGGAGTTCGGCAGGACCAGGATAGCCAGTCTCAAGCTCAAATCCAGTCTGCTGACGCCGAAAGGGGCAGTCTACAGCGACCTGAGGGAGTATGTGTTCAAGTGACCAGTCTTCGGGAGGTTC
>CAZAMW010000252.1:0-2194 GCA_964486265.1 uncultured Nitrosopumilales archaeon
CACGCCCACATTCGCAAGCCGCTCGCTCAAGGACCTCTGTGGCAACCGTGGATCAATCGAGGCAGCAGTGACGCGCGGCACCAATTGCGTTTGTACGTAGGCGATCAGCGCAGCCCTCTGTGCCTGCATTTGCGGCGTCGTGAACGACAGCAGCACGTCGCAGGTGTGTGCAATGGCAGCTTGATTGTTCTGGATCCAACCATCGACTAGCTGCGCGACGGTCAGGCCCGGCAGCGCACCGGGAGGCGCCTGAGGAGGCGCAACGCCCCAGTCCGCTGCATTTCCGAACTCGCCGTGTACGCTGTCGCCACCCTGCGCGACGAATAACCCGAGCGCTGCGAACGCTTGCCGCAAGACCTCCTTCGCGAGAACTCGCTGGAGGATCGCCTCGCGGCGCATGTCGACGTACGGCTGCGGAGGTGGATCGGATGTTATCCGAGCCGGCCGCTGAAAGTAGTAGTCATCATGGCTGCGCCCACGGCAGAGCGTGAGCGCGACAGCTAGGCCAGCACCGCGGCGCCCTGCGCGGCCGACGCGCTGCTGGTAGTTGAAGCGCATCGGCGGCATGTTTGCCATCATGACGGCAAGCAGCGAGCCGATATCGACGCCGGCCTCCATCGTGGTCGGGGTGGTGAACCCGTCGCTGAGTACTATGCCGCCCCACGTGTTCGAGGCGGAAGTGCTTATCGTTATCCCGTTGTTGACCGAGACCGTGTTCCCCGCCTGTTCAGTGTTGGCCGTGCTGAAGGAGGCGGGCAGGGCCGTGCCGTTGAAGTTTGTGTAATATGTGGTGAATACCTTCGGCCCGTCGTCATACTGGCCGTAGGAGGGACTGAGCGCGGGAGCCTCGCCGGTCGGCCCCGCAGCCGAGAGCAGGTTCGTACCCGTCGAGGCGAAGCCCATGTAGACCGTGAGCGTCCCGGGGCTGGCCGCTGACCCGGCCGGTATGACGTTGGTGCCGAGGTTCACCCAGTAGACGGTGCTCGTCGAGCTGTTCGAGTTGCCGCTCTCCAGCCAGGAGGGAAGGACGGTTCCTGCGGCCGTGAAGAACTCAACGTTCTGAAGGTTGGGCGCCTCATAGCTCCCGAACCTGGAGCTGTCGGCCGTCACCAGCTGCTGGAACCCAGTGGGGGTGGCGGAAGCCTGCGAGTTCGTCAGGACGACTGGGACGTAGGCGAGCACCCCGGTCGGGGTGATCACGGAAGCGGAATAACCCGCATAGAGCGGCGAAGTCGGAGTCCCGGTGGAACCGAACGACACGGAGGGCGCGCACGACGAAGGCGACGGGACCGGGTATGTGGTCAGGGAGGTGCATCCTGCGATGACGTCCCTCGTCCTCGCCCACTGGGTGTACGTGTCGTATCCGCCGCTGGTGTACATCTCGCCGCGCGGATAGGTGAACTGCGAACCGCTCGTGCCGAGAGGGTTGGGGAAGAGCACGGCCCCACCCGACTGCGGTCCCAGCGACAGCGGGCTGCCCGCGCTACGCGAGTCGTAGTTCACCGTGGAATAGGTCGTCTCGGTGCAGGAAGCGGAGGTCGTGCAGGTCCCGTCGGCCCAGAGGGAGAGGACCGAAGGCACCGCCACTGCGTACAGCTTGTTCTGAGCCAGCTGGTCGAAGTAGTAGAGCGATAGCGTCACTCCGTCGCTCGCGCTGAAGCCCGTCTGGGAATTCTGGTTGCAGTAGCCCCCGTAGAGGACGCACCATACTTCTGACCCGGTGGAGGCGGAGCTCTGGTCATACAGGTCCCACGTCGAGTAGGACTGCACGTTGCTGATCACGAGGGGAGCCCCAGAGTTGCTCGTGTACTGCGCGGTCGCGCCGCTCCCGCTCTCCTGCTCGTATGAGATCAAAAAGTAGTTGCTCGACGAGGCCTGGAAGTGAGTGGACGTGGGACTCGTGTACTCGTACATCGAGATCGTTATCGTCACCGGGAAGTCCACTATTCCCGAGTTGCTCATGCTGATCACGCCGAACCTGACCTGCTGCGTCGTGGGACTAGGGTTGGTCACCATGTTCGACCAGATCACTCCCACGAGCTGGTAACCGCCTATGGAGTAGGAGACTGCAGACGCGTCAGCCCAGGCGGGGCTCTGCTCTGTCCCCGCCGCAAGGTTGGTCGTGCCGCTCCAGCCGGTTCCCGTCACAAAGTTCGTCAGCAGGTCATACTGGAACTCCACGTTGTTCCCAATC
>CAZAMW010000253.1:0-2185 GCA_964486265.1 uncultured Nitrosopumilales archaeon
TCCTTCTTCGACGACGTACTTCTTCCGAGCCAGATCCATCAAGTTCCTAGTGAACACTATTCCGTAGATTGCCACGACGATTGCGAAGAGAAGAGAGACGTAAGCAGCCGCTGCGATATCACCATTCGACATGTTAGAAGAGATGTAGTACATCATCCCGAACGGCGCCTGGAGCCCCTTCGGCGAGACTGTCGGAGCGATCGTAGGCCAGAACTCCCCGATCGCTATCCCCGCCCAGGCACTGTTGATCGTGCTGGAGAGCCCGGTTATCAGGTACGGAAAGCCCGCCGGGATTATTACGCGCCTCATCTTCGTGAAGAACCCTATGTCGTAGTTGCGCACCACCTCGTTGAACTCCGAGGGTATGGCCTGCACCCCGATCCAAAAGTCGAAGAAGACGTAGTAGAAGCAGCTGAGGAATCCGAGCACGAAGATGTAGACCTCCGTGTAAAGGAACGGAAGGGCGCGTTCAAGGACGGGGATGGTCGCCACAAAGACTAACGGGAAGTAGGCGGGAGCGGGGAAGGCAGAGAACGTCTGGACCAGGGGCAGTACGACCTCCCCTGCCCTGCGATGAGTGGCGAGGTAGTAACCTGCTAAGATCGCGAGCCCGAGGGACGCTAGCGTTATGACGCTGACGCGGATGTAGTCTGCACCCATGTATTCCAGCAGTTGCGGGGTCTCCTCCAGAAAGCCGTGCCAGGTCGAGCCTGAGACGGACATCACGACTTGAACTACGGAGCGGATGAGTAGAACCAAGATAGCCGCGAACAGAACAAATCCGAGATACTTTGCCACCCTTCCCCTGTACGGGTGAACACCGGGTTCCTGACCGGCCTTGTGGCCCGGTCTGATACTAGACAGGTAGCTCGAGAAGACTCTGGTCTGGTTCCGGAACGCGCGCCATGGGTTGACTATCCTCCTCCCGCGCCACAGACCGCCACGCCTGATGACGCCGGGGGTGTCGATGCCGTACTTCGCGACCGCCCATCGGCTCATCCGCGATAGGAGCAAAGTCACGACGACCACAGCGACTGCTATGGCTATCAGGCAGTAGTAGACCCCGGTAAAGTCTCCGACGGCAAGGTAGTTCGTTATCAGGGTGCCTATCCCAAATGTCGAGCACGTCCCTCCCTGACAGATACTGGCCGTCGCCGCTCCGGCCGCGAACACCTCGCTGACCGAGATGTAGAAGAACGCGTCGGCGAAGCTCGAGAAGACGTTCGAGGTCAACCTCGGGATGGAGTGCGGTATGAGGAGGTGCCTCATCTTTCCCCAGAAACTGAAGTTGTAGTTGTCGGAGACCTCGAGTAGGTGCTCTGGGACCGTCTTGAAAGCTTGATAGATTCCGATCCATACGTTCCAGGCCACGGCGTCGAAGACGAGGAAGTCCACTGCCAGCTCGACGCCAAGCGACCCGTGGAAGGTAATGACGAAGGCGACCAGCACGAGAGGGAGGAAGCCTATCACGGGAATAGACTCGAAGACATTCACCAGCGGGACATAGACGTTCTCGAATTTCCTGCTCTTGATGGCCGCATAGGCCAACATCCACCCGCTAATGATAGAAAGGGCGATGAGGAGGAATATTCGCCCGACCGTCGCCAGGGTCGCGAGGGGGATTGTAAAGTCCACGGATCACGCCTTCGCCACCTTGACGCTCAAGCCCTCGTAGATCTTGTCGACGTAGTCGAGGAAGCCCGGGCTCCGCTCGGTCCTCGGCCTGGGAAGGTCAATCTTGATGACGTCGACTATCGCCGCGGGCAAGGAGTTCATCACGTAGACGCGGTCCGCCAGCTGGACGACTTCGTGCAGGTTGTGCGAGACTAGAACGGCGGACTTCAGCGTGGTCTCCGGATTGAAGACCAGGTTGTACACCTCTTTCCGTATCTCGTTCGCGGTGAGCTCGTCGAGGTGCACGAATGGCTCATCGAGAAGGAGGACCTCGGGTGAGGCGGCAAGTGCGCGAGCTATCGCGACCCTCTGGCGCATCCCCCCACTCATCTCCTTAGGATATTCTCCCGCGGCCTCCTTCAATCCCACGAGACCGAGCATCTTCTCGCACAGTTGAGTAGACTCCTCGTCATCCATGTGTGTGGGCATCAAAACGAGCTTGACGTTATCCAAGGCTGTCATCCAAGGAAACGTGGCTATCGACTGGTGGACCAGCGAGATTTTCGATGAC
>CAZAMW010000254.1:0-2180 GCA_964486265.1 uncultured Nitrosopumilales archaeon
TCGAAGCCTATGAGGTATATGATGATGAAGAGGGAGACCGACGATACAGCCTGGACCTGGTCGTTGGTCGAGAGGACGTTGAGAACGGTCGGACCGAGTATCATTCCGCTCAGCAGCTCGCCGGCCACCGACGGGAGCCGGAGCTGCTCGAAGACCTCGCCGATGAAGACCGCAGTGGCCAGCACGATCAGTATCTCGATGATGATTTCGTAGGCCAGCGGTAATCTCCAGGTTTTGCAACATCTTGAAGGGCGGGGCTTTTTTAAACACCCTGTTTTCAATCCGTCCGGATGCCTGTCTGGAAGACGCTCCGACACAACGGTGTCGCGTTTCCTCCGGCCCACGCGCCGACGGGGCTCACCGTGACCGTGCGCGGAGAGCCGGTCGCCCTGTCGCCTCTTGCCGACGAGATGGCACACCTCTTCGCCAAGAAGAAGGACACGCCCTACGTGCAGGACCCGATCTTCGTGGAGAACTTCATGAAGGGCTTCACGAGGGAGCTGCCTCCCAGGTTCAAGGGCGTGAAATTCTCGGAGGTCGATTTCTCAAATTTCTATCGGCTGGTCGACGGCGAGAAGCGAAGGAAGGAGTCGATGACCAAGGACGAGAAGAAGGCCCAGGCCGCCTCGCGAAAGGAGCTCAGGGAGGCGCTCAGGAGCAGGCACGGCAAGGCCCTGATCGACGGGAAGGAGGTAGACATCGCGAACTGGCTTGTCGAACCTCCGGGACTGTTCATGGGGAGGGGCGCTCACCCGCTGCGCGGCAGCTGGAAACCGCGGGTCGAGGCGAAGGACGTCACTCTGAACCTGGACGAGTCGGCGCCCGTCCCTCCCGGTCAGTGGGGAGCGGTTACGCACGACAAGGAGTCCATCTGGATGGCGCGCTGGATCGACAAGCTCACCGGCAGGGAGAAGTACGTCTGGCCGCACGAAGGGTCAGAGATCCAGCAGTCGAGGAACAAGGAGAAGTACGACAAGTCGCAGAAGATAGGCGGCCAGCTCGAGCGCCTCCGCAGGACCACACTGAAGAAGATGGCATCGAAGGACCAGAAGGAGGCGAAGATCGCCACCGTGGCCTATCTCATCGACTACCTGGGGATGAGAGTGGGCGACGAGAAGGACGAAGACGAAGCGGATACGGTCGGTGCGACCACCCTGAGGGTCGAGCACATCAAGCTCTCCGGCACGAACGTCGAGTTCGACTTCCTGGGGAAGGATTCCGTACGGTGGGTCAAGACTATCGATGACCGCGAAGGCGTCCTGACTAGGAACCTCAGACGATTCATGCAGGGGAAGAAACCCGCAGACGAGGTCTTCGACGTGGTGACATCGAGCATGGTAAATCGGTTCCTATCCAGCATAATTCCCGGAGTGACGGCCAAGGTGTTCAGGACCTACCATGCCACCAAGGTCACGGAGGGCGCTCTCAGGACCAAGGACATGCGCGAGGCCGAGGAGCTCGACAAGCGTTACTACGCGAAGGAAGCCAACCTTGCGGCGGCTGTCTTCTGCAACCACAAGAGGACCCCTCCCAAGAACTGGGACGAGTCGCTGAGGAAGAAGGAAGGGAAGTTGGAGGAGTACAAGACCAAAGGGAAGGAGACCATGGTCAAGAAGCTCGAGAAGGACGTGGAGTTCACCAAGAAGACGAAAGAGTACAACCTGAACACCTCGCTGAAGAACTACATCGACCCGCGAATCTACAAGTCGTGGTGCGACTACGTGGGTTACGACTGGACGAAGCTCTACACGACGTCCTTGCAGAAGAAGTTCTCATGGGTGGAGAAATCTCGGAAGCCGTGGACCCAGCAGGAACAGGTAGCCGCGGCATCCGCGCAGAGCTAATCCAGAATCAGCCGTCTCACGTATGCAATCTCGTCCGCGTCGGAGCGCTTCTCGTCCTGTGGGACCTCCATCAGGAGCGGCAGGTCCGATATGTGGTCGTGATGCAGCAGGGACCTGAATCCTTCGGGCCCGATTCTGCCCATCCCCACGTGCTCGTGTCGGTCCAGGTTGCCTCCCAGAGGACCCTTGGAGTCGTTGAGGTGGACCACCTTCAGCCTCTTCAGCCCTACCGTCGATTCGAACAGCGCCATCGCCCTCTCGACGCCTTCTTTTGTCGACAGGTCGAACCCTGCGGCGAAGGCATGGCAGGTATCGAAGCAGACTCCTATCCTGTCC
>CAZAMW010000255.1:0-2172 GCA_964486265.1 uncultured Nitrosopumilales archaeon
GAGCGTGGAGGACATACCGAAGATACAGGAAGATGTCGCCAAGCGCGTCATAGTGATACTCAGGGTAACCCCTCTCGCGCAGAAGAACATCGAGGAGCTCAAGGGTGCGGTTGAGCAGCTCTACGAGTTCGCGACGTCGATCGGCGGAGACATCGCCAGGCTGGGAGAAGAGCGTGTCGTCATAACGCCGCCCGGCGTCCGGATCTGGAGAGGCGCTCTCTCCTAGTATACCCTGATAGCTTCCTGGACCGCCGGCCTCAGCGTCGGCACGCGGTATATCCTCTGTATCACGTAGGCCAGGTTCTCGAGCTTCCTCTTGTCTCCGTGGTTCACGATGACCTGCTGGAGCTTCGGCCTCATCTTTCCGATGAAGCGGATTATCTGGTTGTAGTCGCTGTGGCCGCTGAACCCGTCCACCTTCTGGACCTGACAGTTGACGTCTACTATCTTGATCTTTCCGTTGTCGCCGACCAGGCTCGCCTGGTGCGCACCGTCGAGCACCCTCCTCCCCAGCGTCCCCTGCACTTGGTACGAGACGAAGAGTATCTTGTTCCTGTCTGAGGGAGCCACCTGCTCGAAGTATTTCAGGACCGGGCCGCCCTCGAGCATCCCTGACGTCGCCATGATCACTGCGGGGCCCTCCCTGAGCGCCTCGTCTCTGTTGGACGGGTGTTCTATCGACGTGAAGTACTCCGAGACGAACGGATTGATGCCCTGCTCGAGTATCTTTGACCTGAGCTCCCTGGAGAGATAGTCGGCGTACGAGACGTGGATCGCGGTCGCCTCCGAGATCATGCCCTCTAGGAAGACCGGTGCCTCCGTGAGGATCCTGTTGCGCATGTAGTGGTCGAGCACCAGGATGATCTCCTGGGCCCTGCCGACCGCAGGGATCGGGATGATGACCTTGCCACCTTCCGAGAGCGTCCTGTTGATGGCGTTCACGAAGTTCATCTCCACCTCCTCCCTCGGTGGCATGATGTCCTCCTTGTTTCCGTAGGTCCCTTCCGTGATGAGCGTCTCCACCCTGGGATAGTTCCAGCTGGCCGAGTCGAAGAGCTGGGTCCTGCCATACTTGTAGTCCCCCGTGTAGACTATGTTGTGCACGCCCTCTCCTATGTGGAGGTGCACGGTCGCCGAGCCGAGTATGTGCCCGGCGTTGTTGAGGACCAGCTTTATGTCCGGACTCACGTCCGTAACCGTGCCGTACTGGAGCGTCACGGTGTGCTGGATCATGTCCCTGATGTCCTTCTGGTCGTAGAGTATCCTCCCGCCCTCGATCTGCGCGATCTTGATGTAGTCGCTCTGGAGCAGCGTCATCAGAGGCAGGGTCGGCTCGGTGCAGTATACCGGCCCTTCGTACCCGAATTTGAAGAGGGCAGGCAGGAAACCCATGTGGTCGAGATGTGAGTGGCTGATGATGACCGCGTCGAGCTCGTTGAGCCGGATGTCCGCCCAGTCGAGCCTCGGATAGGCGTCCCAGCTATTCTTCGAGCCTGGGTGGATGCCAGCGTCAAGGAGGACCTTGCTCTCGGAGGTCTCGACGAGCATGCAGGACCTTCCGACCTCCTGCCCGGCCCCGAGGACCTTGATGGTTATCTGCTCCGAGTTCGTGAACCTGGGCCTGAAGATGGTCTCTCCCAGCGTCCTGTAGAACCGCTCCCTCTCATCCGCGCCCGTCTTCAGGGCGTAGTAGATGCTCTGGATGGCGCTCGAAGCAATATGGGGGGCCTTCCTCACCTTGATCTTCCAACCCGTCTGTTCCATCAGGCCGGCGACATCGAACCCGACCTCCGTCGTCAGAAGCTTGGGTATGTTCGCCTCGACGGTCACCTCGCCAGTCGCGTCGTCGAAGAAGTAGTTCGACGCGCCAGCCTCGTTCGGCAGCGTCTTCTCGAGGATGACCCGGACGTCCTGCTCCGGCTTGCGTATCGACTTCTCCGTCCTCGTGACGACCCGCTTCTTCACCGTGTTGACTATCTCGGAGATGATGTAGTTGTTCTGCTGCAGGTATCTCGGGTTCTTCGTGTAGAGCGCGATCCTGGGCCCCTCGTACTCGATCCTTGTGATCTGAGCCTCCGCTGGGATGCTTTTCAGTATCGTACCCATCAAACTGACTTGACTTGCCTTTTGTGCCAAAGCCTAACTGCGACCCGAAAACTGAGCCAGGAGCTT
>CAZAMW010000256.1:0-2160 GCA_964486265.1 uncultured Nitrosopumilales archaeon
TGTCGAGATGGTACCTGGCTGCGACCCTCTTCTTCTCCCGCTCCAGCTGCGCCCGGTCCTGCAGCGCGCCAGACGTTATGAGCTCCGCTAGCTCAACCAGGGCTTGACGCTCGTTGGCGGAGCTAGCTTGCGCTAGACTCTCTGCCAATTCTGTCCGGGCTTTCTCTTGAGAGTGAATCTCTTGACGTAAGTCCGCTTGTTCCTTACCTTCGGGATGCTACCCTTGCGGGGCTTGCCTTCGATCTTCGGAGTCTGTCCTCGGACTAAAGGGTGCCTGCTGGCATTTCCCCGCCTTTGTTAGTGATCCGTGCGTTGGCGTGCTTTCTTACACCTCTCTGGTTCAGGCGCCTGAGCGTGGTATATAGTCCTAACTCCTTTTTAGTCCTAACTCCTTTTGGTTGTACTGTCTGTCTCCTGCCCTGCAGTGACTCAGGCGACTTTCGCAGAATTCGAGCATGATTCGGGCTCGAAGCGACTTGACCATGAGATAAGGCGGCAGGACGAGTACAGGGGGCGAATGTTCCTGACACCAGTCACGTGGAGTGCATGCACATCTGTACGGTCTTCGCGCGTCCTCATGACTATCTTGGTACCCGCCCGGATCCAGAGCTGCATCGTCTCGATGGCGGTCCCGCACGTGTTGGTGAAATAGACCGTCGGATGCAGAGCCTCCCTGTACGTTCGACCCTTTCTCTCCGTCCTTGTGATCTGGATGCCGCCTTCTCCCTCCAGAAAAGCTGCGATGTACATCCTATCTGGCCCTCGGAGAACAGGTCGAGTCGGATGGAAGCGTTCTTCATCCCCGGCGGCGAAGATGCTTGCCACTGAGGTGACCGCTAAGCTGGCGAGGCCGAGAAAAAGTTGAACTTCCTGGGTGACACCTGAACGCGGTGGCGGCAAGAGCTGGCTAGTCCAAAGACCTCTCGAGTACAGAAGACCAGACCTCTTGAGCCCCAGCCACCCAACGGTTAATATCGGCAGGCTCCCCGCTCTCCTCGATGCGAGCCTTCACAAACGGCATCAAGGACAAGAGCACCGAGCAGGTTTTCCAGTTCGTCTTCAAGTGCAATGCATTCGGAACCGGATACGAGCCCTCCGCCTCGCGGGCTGAGCTCTAGCATTCGTGAGCCTCAATGGTAGAGATAGAGTATCTGCCCTATCAGAAGATCATCATCCACGAGATAAGAAAGCTCGATGTCCAGGACTTCCTGGTGTGGGTCGCGACGCAGGTAGAGGCCCAGAAGCAAGGAGCGACGCCGAGCATCAACTGGGTCGATGGAATCGCCTTCCTCACCGGTGAGTTCATGTCGACGCCGGAGCTCGTCTCCGAGAACCTGAAGGGACGCATCCACTATGCGGTCGTCTTCTTCACAGAGACCAGCTACCAGCCCGAGAAGAGGGTATCCGTAAACGGGAGGGATTCTGTTGTCCGGTTCAACAAGGGAGACACCAATCCCAACTTCGTCGAGCTCGCCAAGTTCCTGAAAAACCTGAAGTAGAACTCGGAAACCCTTAAAGAGCAACGGCTGTCCTTTCGACAGGTTGCAGCGTTCCGAGATAAGGAAGGCGATGAAGGAGCACGGCCTTACGATGCTCGGTGTAAGCTACCTGGATTTCACCGCAGTGCCGAGGATGAAGCCGGTCACCGTGGGCGAGCTTGACAGGGCGCTGGACTCGGGGATAGCCACGGCGCGGGCAAACCTAGCGTACAGCCACACCGATGTGCCGGTCAGGGGCTCCTCCATCAACATCTCCCAGGGGGACGTTTACGCGGTCGCGGACCCCGACACGTTCGTGGTTCCCAGCTACACCACCGGGGTGGGGCGGTTCCTAGGAGACCTGAGGGAGAAGGACGGGAGCGTGTCGCCACTCTGCGCGCGCAGCTTCTACAGGCGAGTGCTCCAGAAGGCGGCGTTGAGGGGATACACTCTCCAGGTGGGTTTCGAGGGCGAGTTCCATCTCGTGAAGCGAGAGGAGGGCAGGGTGGTCAGGGTAGACAATTTCCACACGCACAGCCAGGAAGGGTTCAACGTCTACCATGGGTTCATCACGGACCTGGTGGCCGCCCTCGCATCGGTGGGGCTTGAGACGACCAAGGCGCACGTAGAGGGAGGCCTGGGGCAGCTCGAGTTCGACATCAAGCACCACGAAGGGATGAAA
>CAZAMW010000257.1:0-2158 GCA_964486265.1 uncultured Nitrosopumilales archaeon
AGCGGCAGAGACGCCCACGGGTGAGGCGGCTAGGAGGACGTCATAAGTCTTCGCCATTCTCGAGGAGATGGAAGAGGTCTCGGTAAGGACATTCATCGAGAGGAAACAGGGACGCGGCAGGGGAGGGTACCTGGAGGTCGACGCGATGAAGAACAGTGTGGACGAGCTGCTCAGGGAGATAAGCGTCACAAAGGGCGTGCCTGCGCACAGGGTCGTCGACCTGCTGAGCATGCTCGAACGCATCGCCAAGACCTTCGTGGACATCTGCGACCTGGCGCTTCCGACTTATCAGTTCTCGGACGCGGGGGCCTAGGCCGCGGGATGAAGACACTACACAGGGTCATGTACGGCGACTCCGCTCGAGTCCTGAAAGAGGTCCCGTCCGAGTCGGTGGACCTCGTGGTCACGTCGCCTCCGTATCCGATGATCGCGATGTGGGACGAGCTGTTCGGTCATCAGGACCGTCGCGTCAAGAGTCTCCTAGAAGAGGGAGAGGGTGACCGGGCCCAGAAGGTCATGCACGAGTCCCTCGACATGGTGTGGAGGTCTCTAGACCCGAAGATGAAGCGAGGCAGCATGGTGTGCATCAACGTTGGGGACTCGACTCGCACGATGTCGGGTTCCTTCAAGCTGTACCCGAACCACGCCCGGGTCATCTCTTCCATGACCGCCCTCGGCTACGACGCGCTCCCCGAGATACTCTGGCGCAAGCAGTCGAACAAGCCGAACAAGTTCCTTGGCTCAGGGATGCTGCCCCCAGGAGCCTACGTCACGCAGGAGCACGAGTACATACTGATCTTCCGCAAGGGAGGGAAGAGGGAGTTTCTAGCGGGACCGGAGAAGGCGGCCCGAAGCAAGAGCGCGTACTTCTGGGAGGAGAGGAACTCGTGGTTCTCAGACGTTTGGGACGACGTGCGCGGAGAGCGACAGGGGCTCGGAGCGAAGGGCCCGAGGGCGAGGAGCGGCGCGTACCCGTTCGAGCTTGCCTACAGACTGGTCTCGATGCTCTCGGTCAGGGGTGACACGGTGCTGGACCCGTTCGCAGGGACGGCTGTTACGACGCTCGCCGCCATAGCGGGAGGGAGGAACAGCATATCGATCGAGGTGGATGGCGAGTTCAGAGAGCCGGTGGAGCGTCGCGTCCTGGGATGTGCGGAGGAGGTCAACGAGCACAATCTGCTCAGGCTCAAGAGACACCTGAGCTTCGCAGAGAAGAAGGACGGACTGCGATACAGGAACGAGGTCTACGGGTTCCCGGTGGTGACACGGCAGGAGACCGCGCTGGAGCTACCGCTGGTGAGTTCGGTGAAGAAGGTCTCCTCGGGGACCTTCGAGGTACAGTACTCGGACGAAGGCTTCAGGTTGGACCGGGCTCGGGACTAAATCCCGAGGGCCGACCTCAGACCCTTGTAGCGGTTGCGTATCGTGACCTCGGTCACGCCAGCCGCCTCGGCAATGTCCCTCTGGGTGATGTTCTCGCCCTCGAGGGTGCACGCCACATAAATCGCGGAGGCAGACAGCCCCATCGGGTCTTTGCCGGCTGAGACGCGCGCCTCCTCGGCCTTGAGGAGAATCTGGAGAGCCCTTCTCTGAGTCTTCTCAGAGACCTTGGCCTTCGACGCAATCTTGGTGACGCACCTCGCCGGGTTGACGACGGGCATCTTCATGTCCATCTCCTTGACCAGTAGCCTGTAAGACCTCGCTATGTCCTTCTTCTTTACGTTGCTCGCCGCGGCAACGTCCTTCAACGTCCTGGGCACATCCCTGTCCCTGCAGGCGGCGTAGAGAGACGCCGCAAGTATCATGGTGATCGACCTGCCACGGACGAGGCTCCTTTCGAGGGCCTTCCTATAGATGTAGGCTGCTTTTTCAGTCACCGCCTCTGAGACCGCTAGCTTCTCGGATAACCTTCTGAGCTCGCTGAACGCCTGCCTGAGGTTCCTGTCCGCGGACTCGTGGACCTGGCTCCTCCTGTCCCAGGTACGCATGCGCTCCATGCTCGACTTCATGGAACCGCTCAGCGACTTGCCAGCCGCGTCCCTGTTCTCTCCCCCTATCGTCGTAGCGAGACCCATGTCGTGCATCGCGATCGATGTTGGTAGACCCGTCCTGCTGCGCTCGTCCTTCTCCTCGTTGGAGAAAGAGCGCCACTCGGGAG
>CAZAMW010000258.1:0-2158 GCA_964486265.1 uncultured Nitrosopumilales archaeon
CATGATTATCCTCCCAAAGCCTGACCCGAGGTCGTAGACCTGCTTGCCCGGACCCGGCTGGGAGAACTCGACCATCTCGTCCAGGACCTTCCCGGGAACGGGCTCGAACCCCGCACCCTTGACGAACGACCAGAGGGCGTAGCCCACCACGATGGTCAGGATGAGGATGAAAACCGTACCGACCTCTAGAATCTCCCTTGCGGTGCCCGTTATCGCCAGAGGTCCCAACATGAGCTCGTTCGTTTCAGCGCCCCGCGCGCCCGCTTAAATCAGTTGACAGAGGGGACGGTTCAGGCCGGGCTGCGAACCTTGTCAGCCATCACAAGAATGTGGCTGAAGATGAGACCCGCGCTCGAACCGAAGAGCTCGTCCGTCCTTCTCGCGAACCCCTTGACGTCGCCGTTCGCAGCGTCCCCGACGTACGCGAGGGACGCCGCGGCAGAAATCTCACCGAGAAGGTCCGCCAGAGCGGTCCTGATGCACTCAGAAAGCTCGGAACCCATCATGTTCCGGCTCTGAATCGTTTGCACGAACTCCTCAGCAGACATTCCCATCACGAGTGCGCCTCTCGAGTCCATTTTTGCCATCTTGCTCCAATTTCGTTTCGTGGGACAAAGCCAGTCTCTTTTCGTCTGGGCTATGCCCGACCTGGTAGTGATTGAAGGGGCATTTATAGCTTTGGACTACGCATAACATCTAACCCCCATTATCCCGTGCATTTTCTTAAGACTTTCCATGGATTAGCCGACAAATTTTCGATGATTAGTGAATCCGGGTGCTCCTCGCGGTGGCTGCCTGTTCCCGAACCTCCTCGCGACGTATCGCGAGAGGAGCGGAGTCTGTATCGTTATCGAAAGGAATGCGACTCCGAAGACCATGGTCTCGATGGTGCCGAAGTCCGGGCCCGACACTACCGCTGAAGCGCTGAGGGAAGCAGCCAGCGCGATCGATAGCGCGCCGCGCACCCCTCCCAGCATGGCCACGTTGCTCCAGGTGACCGGGATCTTCTCCCCCACCTGATTGAAGACCGCCAGGATCGGGTAGACGGACGCCGCGCGGGCCAGGGTCACCGCCCCGAATGCGACGACGATCAGGCCGAGGGAGTCGTACAGGCTGACGAGGTTCGTCTCGAAGCCGATGAGCAGGAATACCACGGAGTTCCCGATGAACGCGGCTATCTGCCAGAAGAACATTATCGCGTCCTTGTTGGACTGCCCCCTGCTCTCCCTCATCGTCACGTTACCAAAGTAGAGCCCGACGGCTGCGACGGCGATCAGGCCGGAGACCCCCAGCCCGCTCGCGAACACGTACGAGCCGTAGACCGCCGAGACGGTTAGTATCACCTGCGCCATCCTGTCCTCGAACGAGCCGATGACGCCGCCCGCGGCGAAGGCTATCATCAGCCCGACCGCGGCCCCCCCGAGCGTCGTGTAGACGAACAGGGCCATGCTCGAAAGGATGGGCAGCCTGGAGGCGCTCACCGAGGAGAGCACGACCGTGAAGACCACGATCCCCGTCGCGTCGTTGAACGCAGCCTCGGTGTCCAGCAGCGTACTGAGCCTCGACGGGACGTCGACGCGCCGGAAGACCTCGATCACCGTGACGACGTCCGTCGGCGCGATGATGGCGGCGAACAGGAACGACACGGTCACCGAGAGGCCCGCGAGCTGCCAGAGGGTCAGCCCTCCAACCAGCGTAGCGATGACCACCCCTGCGGTGGCGAGCAGGACCGAGGGCCTGATCACGGCCCTCAGGTCGGGGGCCTTGATGTGCATCATCGCCTCGAAGATGAGGGGAGGGACGACCAGGCCGACGAACAGCCCGCCCCCGACCAGCCCGCCGTAGAAGGAGCGCATCTGCGTTATCACGCTCTCCACGGTCTGGGAGACCGGGTTCGACCCCAGCGAGGGCAGGGTGGAGATGGCGGTGATGGCGACCCCCACGAAGACGAGTGTCAGCGTGTAGGGGGTCTTCAGCTTCTGCGAGACGACCTGCGCGACCAGCATGACAACCACGAAGGCGGTCAGTGCCAGTTCGACTAGCGAGACGGCCACGCACGGGTTTCGCACGCAGGACGGTTAAAGCTCTCTTGCGTCAGCGTAGCGAGCCGCGAACGTGCTACGCGTGACGAGCCTACGGCTGGCCCTTGGCCGTGCCC
>CAZAMW010000259.1:0-2124 GCA_964486265.1 uncultured Nitrosopumilales archaeon
GCTTCATCTCCCTGACCATCTCGTCGTAGTCGGAATCGCCCGCTCCGACCTCGAGGTTCCAGCATCCGGGCTGTATCACGCCGGCGTTACCTGTCGTCTCAGCCCTGAACTTCTTAGCAGTCGTCAGGTTGTGGAGGTAGTTCCTCAGGACGCCCCCCTCGACGATGCGCGTCGACTGGGTCGGGACGCCCTCGTCGTCGTAGCTCCTACCGTTAAGGCACCCCTTGATCCTCCCGTGGTCGGTCAGGTTGAAGTTCTCAGAAGCCACCTTCTTGCCGAGCTTGTCGACGAGATAAGACGTGCCAGCGTCGACCGCGAAGGCCGAGGCGAAGTCCCCGGTCAGGGAGACGAGGTTGGCGGCGACCGTCGGACTCAGGAGGAGCTGGTACCTGCCCGCCTCCGGAGGCTTGGCGTTGACCATGGATTTGGCGTACGAACCCGCCCTCCTCCCCGCCTCCTCCGGGTCGAAGCCGGCGAGGGTCGCCGAACACGAGAGGCCGTGTCCGCTCGCGTTGCGGTCGACGAAGGACCGTATGTTCAGCAGGATGCTGGACGACGCGTCCTTGCCTGAGGTCCCGTTCGAGGAGAGGATGTGCCCCGTCGTCAGCGACGCTTCGAGGGCGCCGGCGCTCCTCTTCGCGCCCGCCTTCTTTGCGGCGGCTATGGCCCCCGCGGCGAGCTCCGGGACCTCCTTCTCAGAGTCGCCGAGCTTCCTGTCGACGAAGCCTGGCCTGTTGAACTTCTTCGAAGACGGAGGGAGCGGTGCAAAGACGGCTTCTCTGCTCAGGTTGACCATCGTCTTGAAGAGCCTCTCCACGAAACTGGAGAGCCTCTCTTCGGTCAGGTTCGTGGAGCTTCCCACCACCCTCTTGCCTCCCTTGGCCAGGTAGACGGTCACCACACCTTCGTCGGTCCTCTTCGCCACGGACAGCGAGTCGTTGGCGAAGCGCAGCATGTGCTCCTTCCCCACGACCGTCTGGAGGATCGCGTCGTCGGCGCCGAGCCTCTTGGCGACGTTTATGCCCTGCTGATTCAGTGCTACTGGGTCCATCGCATCACCTCGTTCCGATCCTTACCTTCGAGAGGAGTGTGTCCGGACCGCCAGTCCACACGGGTATCCCCTGCATCGGGTCGCCCTTGCCGCAGACCGCGGCCTCGAACTCGAGCCTCTTGCTCCTTCCCTTCACGCTCCCCCACAGGGCGGGGGTCGTGATCTCCAGGACGGGCGCCTTGACCATCTCCCCCAGCTCACCCTGGGTGATGCGGTATGCCTCCAGCCCGACATATCTCTGATTCAGCCTCTTGTCGTCTATGTTCCACTCCGTGAAGGACGCGAAGTAGACCCCATCCCTGACCTCCTTGACCAGTTCCTCGGTGGCGTAGTCTCCGGGCTCCACGAACGTGTTCGACATCCTGATTATCGGCTCCCTGTTGAAGTCCGCGGAACGGGCAGCCCCGTTATCTCTGGCGTGCAGCTCGGCGGCTGAACTCCTGTTCTGCAGAAACTCCGTCACCCTCCCGCCGACTATCATCCTTCTCTTCGTCGCCCTCACGCCTTCGTCGTCTATGGGGGAGTATCCGTTGGAGTGGATGAGCGTCGGGTCGTCGCTTATGTTCGCCTCTGGGCTGCCGACCTTGAAACCTATGCTGTCCTTCTTCAGGTAGGACTCGCCCGCCTGGGCGCCCTCTCGTCCAAGTACCCTGTCGGCCTCCTGAGGGTGGCCCACCGATTCGTGCGCTGCTATGCCGGAGAGCTCCGGGCTCAGTATCACGTCCATTATCCCCGGCTGCGGCTTCTTCGCCTGGCTCAGGACCTTCCGGAGCGTCCTGGCCTCACTCTCGACCTTTGAAACCAGCCTGAGGCGTTCCACCACCTCGAGCCCGCCCGTCTCGGCCTGCTGTATCATCCTCTGCGCGACCTCACCTTTCTCGATGGCGGTGAGTATGCCGAAGAAGAAGACCCTCGGTATCCTGCTCTGCACCTCCGACCCATCGCTGTTGATGTAGTATTTCTCGTCCAGGTCGGAACTGGCCATCAGCATTCGGTTCGGGATCTTCGGACCCTTGCCCGCCTGGATCCTTCCGTCAATCTCCATCAGAAGAGACTTCAGCCACGCGGCGTCC
>CAZAMW010000260.1:0-2120 GCA_964486265.1 uncultured Nitrosopumilales archaeon
CTCTCCCGCGAGGAGGAGACAGGCAATCCCGTCCGCTCCTCCTTCGATGCAGAACCGCACCACGCTCCGCTGACCGTCCTCGTCGAGGCCCCCGTGGGCATCGCAGACGGTCGGGATGGCCGGGAAGATTCCTCGAAAAGGAGAAGAGGATGGTGTTGCCGCGCCGCCTCGTCTCTTCTGGCTCCTCTTCACGCCTTGGTCAATCTGACCTTTGCCAGGGCCTTCTCGTTGATCTCGAGCCCCAGCCCGGGTTCATTCGGCACCTGCATCTTCCCGTTCTCGACCCTGAAAGGTCGCTTCGCCAGGTCGTGCACCAGGACGTTGGGCTCCTGCTTGAACTCGCACAGGAACCCGTCGGGCGACGAGACCGAAAGGTGCAGAGATGCCGCCGTATTGACGGCCGTTGACCAGTTGTGAGGCACCCACATTGTGTTGTTAATGTGGGCGAGCTCTATCACCCTTTTCATCTCCGACATCCCTCCCACCTTGCTCGCGTCGGGCTGCCAGAGGTCCGCCGCTTTCTTCTTCAGGACCTCGTTGAAATCGTACACGGTGTAGAGCTCCTCTCCGTGCGCGACGGGAACGTCCAGGCTCCTCGCCAGCTCCGCGTAACCTTCTAGGTCGTCCTGCGGGAGTGCCTCCTCGAACCAGAACGCGTCGTACTTCTCGACCATCTTACCCATCTTCACGGCGTACGGGACGCTCCAGTTCACGTACCTTCCGACGTCTATCATCAACTTCGTCTTGGGACCTATACCCTCGCGTATCGTGGCGACCATCTCCTCGTCCTTCTTGAAGTCAGCGCCGAAGGGTTTCGAGGGTATCATGCCCCAGCCGAACTTCGTCCCGAAGTAGCCGAGCTTGGCATACTTCTGTCCCTTCTTCGCGGTCGCTTCAGGGTCGTCCATGTCGAAGAGGAGGCTCGCATAGAGCGGGATCTCCTTCTTGTACTGCCCGCCGAGCACCTGACACGCGGGGATACCGAACGCCTTCCCAGCGATGTCGACCAGAGCGGTGTCGATGGCGCTCATGGCGTACGTCGCGAGGCCCCTCCTCCCGTACCAGTAGGTCGCCTCGTAGAGTTGCTCCCAGAGCCTCCTGTACTCGACCGGGTTCTCGCCCTTGATCCTCGGCGCGATGCCTCTCTCGATTAGCTCCTTCACCGCATACGCGGCCTCACCGTTCTCACTCCCGACGCAGGCCTCGCCCCATCCGTGGATGCCCTCGTCCGTGTCCACCCGCACTATCAGCTGGTAACCGGTGTACCCTCCTACGTTGGCTTCACCCTCGTAGCTGGGGTCCTGCGCGTACAGGATGATCGGCTCTACCTGCGTTATCTTCATCGCTCGCGGGGGAAGCATGCGGCTTAAAATGTGCATCTGCGCCCGGTCCCCTCATGGCGGGATTGAACTCGCATGCTCTCCAGACCTCGGCTCATCTTACAGAACATTCCGATGTGAAGATCGTACACAGGAACTCCAGGCGAACTCTGTCGTGAACACGCCCGCACGCGCTGAAGCAACCCTGGTCTGCGGAAGGGCTGCGGACCTCCTGCTGAGATACCCCTGGAAGCTCTGGTTCTGGGGTGACAGCGTCGGGATGGAGGGGCTGCTCGATGCCTCGGAGCTGGTCGGCACTGACAAGTATCTGAGCTACGTCTACGGCGTCTTCAAGGGCTGGGTGCCGCGCATGCATGCGGTCAGCAGGTTCGAGCACACGGCTCCGGGCGTCGCCCTGCTACGAACCTACCTTGCGACTCGCGACGAGACCCTCCTCGAGGCGGCGCGCAAGCACGCGGCCTACCTGGATACCTTCCGCAGGGCTGTCTCAGGCTGTCCCGTACACTACGAGGACGTCGTGCTCGAGATGCCGCCCGAGCTTCCCCGAGACCATCCCTCGTACGGGATACACGCCACAGGTTCACCCGGTGACGGGGGACCCTGCGTCTTCGTCGACTCGGTTCATTTTCAGGGCCCGTTCCTCGCCATGCTCTACTCGGTAACCGGGGAGGCCGTGTACCTGTCCGCAGCCGAGGGTACTATCGGTCCGCAGGTGGAGCTGCTCTGGGACGAGGAACAGGAGCTCTTCCATCACTTCTGGATGGAGCGCTCGGGCCGGCG
>CAZAMW010000261.1:0-2118 GCA_964486265.1 uncultured Nitrosopumilales archaeon
CCAGCGCGTACGCACCGACGCCAAGCCCGGCCAGCCCGACGACCAGCGCTACGACCTTGACGGCCAGCGCGCCGATATATCTTTTCGGCAGCGGCACTAGTTTCCACTCGACTCTGCGACGAGACCCGCCTGCTTGAGGTTCCTAGAGGCGCTTCTCAGGCTGTAGAACGCCCCCAGCAGCAGCAGGGTAGCGAACGCAAAATCTAGCAGCGGTGCCCCCTGGTACAGCGGCCCGCTCGAGAACGACGGGGCTATCGCATTCGAGAAGTAGTCCAGCCACTGCTGCGGCGTCGTGATACCGGTCACGACTGGCACGAACGCGGCCAGACCCACTATCGTGAGGAAGGAAGCGAGCACCATCTCCCCCACCGCCACCGGGATGCTCCCCTCGCGCTCTGGAGGGCGTCCCTTCTGCAAGAGCGAGACGAACCTCATGACGTGCTCGTCCTGGGCCTCGAGCAGGGACTTTTCTATGATGGGCCGGAGCTCCTCGTCGGTTTCGTAGAGGAGCGTCAACGCCTTGATGTCAAGCGTCAGCCTCGAGACGACCTCTCCGCCGCCTTTCTCGTCGGTGCTCAAGATGGATCCTGGCGAACCAAAGGCTCCTTCCTATTTCTTGCTTGCGAAGCGAGCGCTGATACGCTTAAATATGGGATAGCCCGACAAATGCTTACTGCAATCCGCGGTTTGTTGATTCAGGACGGATTACGCTCTGATTCTCTGACGACGTATTGCTGTGGAAAAGCAAACAAAATGAAAAGTTTCGAAGAAATGGACTTGCATCCCTTGTTACTGAAGGGTGTGAGGTCGGCTGGATTCGAGAAGCCATTCCCGATCCAGGAACTCGCGATCGGCCCCCTTTTATCAGGCCGTAGCGTGATAGGTCAGGCAAAGACAGGAAGCGGAAAGACGGCTGCCTTCGGGCTGCCGATGCTTAACGCGGTCAGCTCGGAAAGCTGGGACGTTCAGGGCCTAGTCCTGGCGCCGACGAGGGAACTCGCGGTCCAGATAACTGCCGAGCTGAAGAAACTCGCCGCATACACGAGGATTAAGATACTGACGATATACGGCGGCCAGTCGATCAACGTCCAGCTGCAGGCGCTGGAGCACGGGGTGCACGTAGTCGTGGGCACGCCCGGACGCATAATGGACCACATCAAGCGAGGCAGCCTGGACCTGGGCCGGGTCAGGTTCGCCGTGCTAGACGAGGCCGACACGATGCTGGACATGGGCTTCATCGACGATATCGAGTTCATACTGGATTCGGTCCCCGAGCACAGACAGATGGGCCTCTTCTCCGCCACGATGCCGAAGAGAATAATGGACATAGCTAACAAGTACATGCACAACCCCGAGAAGATCCTCGTCTCGGCGGACGAGCCATCGGCCGACACGCTGGAACAGTTCTACGCTGTGGCAGACGCCGATGAGAAGCTGAACATCCTCCTCGACCTCTTCGAGAAGGAGAAACCTGCGAGCACGATAATCTTCTGCAGGACCAAGTACGGAGCCCACAAGCTCGCCAGGGAGCTGCAGAGGCGCTACATCAACGCCGTCCCGCTTCACGGAGACCTCAGCCAGCACCAGAGAGACCACTCGATGAGCACCTTCAGGTCCGGTCACGCTGACGTCCTCGTCGCGACCGATGTGGCGAGCCGCGGGATAGACATCTCGCAGGTCGACTGCGTGATAAACTACGACGTCCCCGAGGACCCTCTGCTCTACTTCCACCGGGTGGGCAGGACAGCCAGGGCGGGTGACACCGGCAAGGCGTTCACCCTAGTCTCGTACGACGAGCAGCCTGACTTCGAGAGGATACTCGGACTCACCAAGGCCGAGATAAAGCCGATGCGCCCAGAGGACGCTGAGCACAACTTTTATGTAAACTCGAGGGGCACTATCACAGAGCTGCAGAATGAGAGGCACTATGGGGGCGGCAGGAGAGGCGGCGGCTACAGGGGCGGCTACCATGGCAACAGGAACAGGAGAGGGGGAGGCGGCGGCAACAGCGGCTTTGGTGGTCAGCGATGGTGAAGTGCTATAACTGCAACTCTGTCGCGAAGGTCGAGTGCGCCGAGTGCCAGCGGTGGGTATGCCGCTCGCACTCCAGCATCATCT
>CAZAMW010000262.1:0-2095 GCA_964486265.1 uncultured Nitrosopumilales archaeon
CTCTATAGCGAACTCCCTGCAGACCATCCAGAAGATGAGCCTGCTTTCCGGGAGGCTTTCAAAGCTCAACAGCGCCGACATGAACACGGTCGTGGAAGGGTCGATGAACGAATTGACAAGGGCAATCCTTCAGTTCAACTCGGACCAACTGGTGCTGCTCCAGAAGCTCTCCGCGAGGACCCTGGAGATCTTAGAGAACCAAACGCGCGAGCAGTGACCGCGAGGCGTTCTATCAGTGCTTTCTTCGCGAGTCGAGGACGTCAGATGGGTCGACTCGTTCGACCTTCCATCGGTCTTCGACCCGCGCCTCGTCCTCTACAAGGAGTGGCATGACTTTGTGTTCTTCGACCGTACCGAGAACGTCTTCGCGCTCCTCAACTTTGCTGTCCACGGGAACCCCTACGACTCCAGACGGGGCTACGGCGCCGCGCTGGCCTTCATAGTCAAACCGGACGGGGACGTACACACGGCGCTCGAGCTAATCCCTCTCTCCGGCCTGACGGTCTCGCCGTACAACCCCGACTTTCTCTCGGAAAAGGTCTCGGTGTCGTACCTGAGCAGCGGCTCTTTCAGCATCAAGGGTCGGATCGAAGACGTCTCGGTCGACCTCAACCTCGCAGTAGCCGCGCCTCCGGTGACCATGAGCCAGATAGCCTCTGATATCCTCTCCACCAACCGGGCGACGCTGGGGATGCTGGAGGCAGCCAACGACATGGCTCAGGTTTGGGACAAGTGGGTCGAGCTACCGAGACTTGATGTCGTGGGGACCATGGGCGTCGGGACGAGGAAGCTCACGATAGACACGACGACCGGTTACCAGGACCACGAAGGAGGACGCTTCGACTGGGGCAGCGTCAACGGCTGGGATACGGGCGTGCTGCTGGCTGACCCGTCCAGCGAGGGCGAACCGCGCAAGGTCAGCTTCCTGTTCTACAGGTACGGCCCTTCGGGAGGTTCCGAGTACGGGGGTATAATCATCCGGACTCCGGCGGGTAAGGAGAAGTACTTTGCATCGAGCTCGACACGGGTGACCGATTCGGGGGAGTTCGTGGGTCCCAGGGGCTACCTCCCGGGCGTGACCCGTGTGCTGTATCCGGACTACCGGCCGCGCATCCCCGAAAAAGTCGCATTCTCAGCGGTAGACGGAGCAGACAGCATAGACATAGTCTTCACACCGAGGGCGGCCTGCACCATCGTCGTGGCTGGCCGCGACGAGGCCGAGACCACCTTCAACGAGATATACTGCGCTGCGGAATTGGATGCGAGCGTCGGCGGCGAGCGTTACTATGGGACTATCCCGTGCTGGTTCGAGTCGGTCAGACCCAGGGGCAGGAGACCGGTCAAGATTGGGCCTTAGACTGCGGCCTTTCCTTGACGAGCTGCTGGACCTGATAGAAGAGGACTATCCGGAGCAGCTGGACAACATCATCAGGGATGCGAAGGGGATAACCTGCCTCCAGGTGCTGGACAGGGATACCGCCATCATCAGGATACGCGAAAAGACCATCCGAGTGACCGGCAACGCGAAGAAGAGTGAGATCAACCTCAGGATCTATCTGAGCAGGGACTGCCTCTTCAAGATCCTCGGGGGAAGACAGACGCTCGACGATGCGATGAGCACCGGCGAGCTGAAGGTCTACGGCGAACCAAAGGTGCTCCTCAGTTTCTACAAGGTTTGGGAGAGGGTCATTTCGCTGGCGAGGACGTCGCCGAGGTTCTACTTCCTGACATACAAACTGCGATGAGCCGGGGGCGGGTCTACTTTCCGGGTTCGTCCTCATCCTCACAGCCGCAGTCGCTGTCGACGCAGCTGTTGTTGTTGGTTACCTGGACCTTTGGGAACATGTTCACCAGGTTCTGCAACCAGGTCGTGTCGAAGGTGAGGCAGACCGTCGTCGACGTCTGGCAGCAGCATCCGCAGTTGCAGGGCGCGCCTGGGTTGTTCACGTTGGTGTTCAATGTCGGAGCCAGGAAAGACGACAGGGTGGGAAGGGTGAAGGTTGTCGGGGCCGGTGCGGTCGCGTTAGCTACCTTTGGGACAGCGGTCTTTGCGCTCCGAGTGCTCCTTGCGGATGACATGTGATTTCTTGGTCGC
>CAZAMW010000263.1:0-1106 GCA_964486265.1 uncultured Nitrosopumilales archaeon
TGTGGTGGCCCGCCTACGCGCGCCTCTCGCGGGGTGAGACCCTCAAGGTGTCGCACCAGAACTACATCGAGGCGGCGCGGACCTCCGGGTACGGCTCCGCCAGGATCATCTTCAGGCACGTGCTGCCGAACATCTTCGTGACCCTCCTGGTCTACGCGACCCTCGACATCGGGACGGTCATACTGACATACTCGGGTCTGAGCTACCTCGGTCTCTCTGTGCCGCCTCCCGCGCCGGACTGGGGTTTCATGGTGGCTTCGTTCGGGGACTCCCTCCTCTCCGACCCGTGGCTCCCTCTCTTCCCCGGCCTCCTGATAGCCGTCAGCGTTATAGGCTTCAGCATCTTCGGGGACGGATTCCGCGACGCGATATCTGGGAATTGACTTGAGCCTCATAACGATAACCGGTCTTACGATAGCATACGGGTTCCGGGACTCGAGGCTCATCGCGGTGAATTCCGTCGACCTGGAGATCGGCGAGAAGGAGTTCCTGGCCGTGGTCGGAGAGTCCGGATGCGGCAAGTCGACCCTCGCCCTCTCGATGATCGGGCTGCTGCCCAGGTCGGTGGCGACCATCGTGGCGGGGCAGATAGTCTACAAGGGAACTGACCTGGTCAAGCTCGACAACAACGAGCTGAGGAGGTACAGGGGGACCGAGATAGCCATGATATTCCAGGAGCCCCTCACCAGCCTGAACCCGGTCTACCGGGTGGGCGACCAGATGGCCGAGGCGATAGCGATCAGGGAGGCCCGGACCGGCGGAGACGAGGCGCTCGCCAGTTCCAGCAGCGTGATGCAGGAGGTCCACAGGAGCGACGAGGCTCGGGTCTCCCGCATCCCCCGTCTGAGGAAGCGCGTCTCCTCGGAACTGAAGAAGGAGGCCGTCGACGCCCTCAAGCTGGTGAGAATCCCGGACCCCGAGCAGGTGCTCGAGAGATACCCCTTCGAGCTCTCGGGGGGGATGAGGCAGAGGGTGATGATAGCCATGGCGCTCTCCCAGAGGCCGAAGCTGCTCGTCGCTGACGAGCCGACGACCGCCCTCGACGTGACGACGCAGGCGCAGGTCCTGATGCTGATGAAGGAGCTGATGTCCGAGGTGAACACCAG
>CAZAMW010000263.1:1116-2077 GCA_964486265.1 uncultured Nitrosopumilales archaeon
CCCACGACCTGGCGGTAGCCAGCCAGGTCGCGGACAGAGTGGTGGTGATGTACGCGGCGGAGGTGGTCGAGGACGCCGACGTCTTCGCGCTCTTCTCCGAGCCGCTGCACCCGTACACCAAGGGCCTGCTCTCGTGCATCCCCACCGGGTCGAAGGACGACACGAAGCTGCTTCCCATCCCGGGTTCCGTGCCCGACCTGGTCAACCCTCCCGTCGGGTGCAGGTACGCCCCGAGGTGTCCCTACGTGATGGACGTCTGCCGCACCAGGGAGCCGCGGCTGGTGGAGGTCAAGCCCAAGCACAAGGTCGCGTGTTACCTATATGGAAAGTGAGAACCCGTCCAACCTGCTGGAGACGAGGGACCTCAAGAAGTACTTCGTCGTCAGAAAGAGCCTCAACCCGTTCTCCAGAAGCGGGCGCAGGTACGTGAAGGCGGTCGACGGCGTGCCGATAAGCATCCCGCGCGGGAAGACGGTTGCCATCGTGGGGGAGTCGGGATGCGGCAAGACCACCCTCGCCAGGACCGTCGCCCAGCTCACCCCGCCGACCTCGGGCGAGATCATCTTCGACGGCAAGCAGATAGGCTACGGGAAGACCTCGCTGAGGGAGATCTACAAGAACATCCAGATAGTGTTCCAGGACCCCGACTCTTCGCTCGACCCCAAGCGCACGATAGAGGACACGGTCGGCGAGCCGGTAAGGGGTCTGCTCGGCGGTGGAAGAAGGGCCGTGGAGGAGAGGGTGGCGCGCAGCCTGGCGGCCGTCGGCCTCTCGGGGGAGCAGGGCAGGAGGCTGCCGAGGCAGCTGAGCGGAGGGCAGAAGCAGAGGGTCGCCATCGCGAGGGCGATAGCCCCCTCACCGAAGCTGCTGATACTGGACGAACCGACGAGCGCGCTCGACGCCTCTGTCCAGGCGCAGATACTGAGGCTCCTGATCGAGCTCCAGACCAACTTCGGGCTCT
>CAZAMW010000264.1:0-2063 GCA_964486265.1 uncultured Nitrosopumilales archaeon
CCTTCACGACGGTCCCCTTCTCGAGGAACCCCTTCTTGCTGAAGTACACCCTGACGTCCTGGGCCCGGAGCACGACCCCGGGGTCGACCTCAGTAGAGCCAGCAGGCAACGTCTTCTCCATCCGTCCTCTTCAGCCCGGGCCTCTCCGCTGTGCACCTATCCATCACGAACTGGCACCTCGCGCTGAAACTGCACATATCGGATGGCCTTGCGAGGTCCGGCATGAAACCCGGGATGCCCTTGATCTCCCTGCTCTGGAGCGTGGGAGTAGCCGCGAGAAGCCCCTGAGAGTAGGGGTGCCTGGGTCTGTTGAAGACAACGTTCGCCGGGCCGGCCTCCACCATCCTCCCGGCGTACATGATGTACGCGGTGTCCACCACCTCCGAGAGGAGCGCGAGGTCGTGGGTGATGAAGAGGATCGAGATGCCCATCTCGTTCTTCAGCCTCTTGAGCAGGTTGATGACGCTGACCTGGGTCACCACGTCGAGGGCCGTCGTCGGCTCGTCCGCGAACAACATCTTAGGCTCCAGCGCCAGCGCCATCGCGATGAACGCCCTCTGCTTCTGCCCTCCCGAGAGCTCGTGCGGGTAGCGCCTGGCGATGCTATCATCCAGGTCGACCATCTGCAGGAGCTTCCTCACGGCGAGTTCGCCACCGCCCCTGCCGTGGATCTTCATGACCTCGTCGATCTGGGCACCGATGGTGAAGACCGGCGTAAACCCGTTCATCGACCCCTGGAAGATCATTGCCATCTTGCTCCACCTGTAGTCCTTCCTGAACCTCTCCTCCGGGATGGTGAGTATGTCCGTCCCCTCGAACAGCACCTCCCCGCCGGCTATCCTCCCCGGACTGGTGATGAGGCGCATCATGCCGAGAGCCAGCGTGCTCTTGCCGGAGCCGCTCTCCCCGGCGAGCCCGACTATCTCCTGGCTACCGACCTCCAGGTCGACTTCCTCGGCAGCCCTCACGTCCCCGCGGGGGGTCGCATAGTAGATCTTCAGCCCCTTCGCCTCGAGCAGCGAGGTCATTTCGCGCTGACCCTTGGCGCCACTATCCGGTCGACTGCGAATCCTATCAGTACGAAGGGCAGAGAAGCGACGAGTATCATTATGCCCGGGAAGAGCGTCCACCACCACCAGCCGTGCAGCGAGGAGTCGGCTGTGATGGCCTCGTTCAGGATGCCTCCCCAGGTGATGACGTTCCCCGGCTCTATCCCGAGAAACGCGAGGGTCTCGGCGAAGATGATGACGCCGGAGACGCTGAGCGCGGTGAAGGCTATCGTGACGGGAGTGAGTCTCGGCAGGACGTGCGTCAGAAACATCCTCGTCGAGGATATGCCCATGGCCCGGTCGGCCTCGATGTATGTCTGGGACCTGATGGAGAGCGTCACGGTGCGCGCGATTATGGCGAAGCCCGGCCAGGAGAGCGCTGCGATGACCAGCGCCTCGACGAGCAGCGTGAGCTGGACCGAGAATGAGAGCGCGATGATGAACGATATCCCCGGGATCGCAAGTATCACCAGGGTGCCCCAGGACATCACCTTGTCCCTCCATCCGCCGTAGAACCCCGCGAGGCCTCCCCAGAGGATGCCGCCGACTACCGAGAGCACCGAGGCTATCGTGCCGAGCTCGAGCGCCCAGGGGAGTCCGGCCAGGACGCCGAGGTCAATCGGCCTGCCGTAGCTGTCGGTCCCCATGGTCCCGTAGGAGTCGCCCACAAGCGACACCTGAGAGCTGGATGGACTGAGCGTCTGGTCTCCCAGGATCTGAAGGGTGACGGAATAGGTTCCCTTCTGCACCGAGTTGTTAAGGATCCGGGGCCCATCGTTGCCGAACAGGGCCGCGAGCTCGCCGTTGGGGGTCACCACGGTGACGAAGGTGTTGGTCTGCGACTGGATGTACTTTGTGAGGGATTGGCTGACGGCCGCAGCGTGGATGTCGTACTCCGTCCCGGAGGTCGGGAACGAAAGCGCAATCTGAACGATGTTGCCGTCCGGCTTGGTCCAGATGACGTTCAGTTCATAGGCCGCCCCGCCGAAGTTCGGGGTAAGCACGAAATTGCTG
>CAZAMW010000265.1:0-2062 GCA_964486265.1 uncultured Nitrosopumilales archaeon
GAAGGCGGTACCGTGGACCATCTTCACCGACCCGGAGGTCTCCGGTGCGGGCCTCACGGAGAAACAGGCGGTCGATGCGGGATACCAGGTCAGGAAGACCCGGTTCCCATTCGCGGCCCTGGGCAGAGCGCTCGCCGCGGGCGAACCCGACGGCTTCGTCCGTCTGATCTCGGACGCTCAGAGCAGCGTGTTACTCGGTGTACAGATAGTGGGCCCCGAAGCCTCCGACCTGATCAGCGAAGCGGTCCTCGCCATAGAGATGGGAGCGACGCTGGAAGACCTGGCGCTCACGATACATCCGCATCCGACTCTGCCCGAGGGTCTCATGGAGGCCGCCGAGGCTGGCATGGGACGTCCCATCCATCAGTTGAGACCATGAACCTCGAAGTGGTCGACCTCGGACGGAGGCCATATCCCGAGGTCTGGGAGCTGCAGAAGCAGATGGTCGAACGCAGGGCCTCGGGGAGCTCGCAGGACTCCATCATCCTGGTCGAGCACGAACACGTGATAACCCTCGGCAGGAAGACCAGTCCCGAGAACTTCAGACCACAGAGCGTCCCAGTCTTTCAGGTGGAGCGCGGAGGTGACGCGACCTATCACGGACCGGGCCAGCTCGTGGGCTATCCGATAATCAGAATGGCGACCCCCGACGTAAGGAAGTTCGTGAGAATGCTCGAAGACGTCCTTGTGCGGACCACCGCCGCGTTCTCCGTCAGCGCAGAGAGGAAGGAGGGCCATCCGGGGGTGTGGGTCGGTGAGAAGAAGCTTGCTTCGATCGGGGTCGCGGTCACCAACTGGGTTACCTATCACGGGTTCGCGCTCAACGTAAACACCGACCTCGGGTACTTCCACCTCATACGGCCGTGCGGTCTCGAGCCGGAGACCATGACCTCTATGCAGGCGCTGCTGGGGAGGGAGGTGCCCATGGAGCCGGTCAAGGCGGAACTCCTTAGGAACTTCTCCTCGGTCTTCAAGGTTGAACTCATCCGACCGGGCCTCACGACAAAGATTAAGTAGGATTGAGGCCTCCTAAACCTCCTTGACCGTTCAGTCTCCGAAGATCACGTACGTCACTCTATTCGCAGACGAAAGCATCCACCCCAAGTATGAGGCCGCCGTAAAGAAGCTCTCCAGGTCGCTAGGGAAGCACTATCAGATGCACATCGGAGACGAGAGTGTCATCTCGAAGGATGGTGAGTTCGCCGTCCGCAGCCCGATAGACACGTCGATAGTCGTGGGCTACTTCCCGCTCGGGAACAAGAAGCACGCCAGGGCCGCCATCGACGCAGCGAGCGAGGCATTCGAAGGTTGGAGCGCGATGCCATGGAAGCAGCGCGTCAAGATTCTTCTGAAGACCGCCCAGGTGATGGACGAGCGCAAGTTCGACATCGCAGCAGCGATAACCTACGAGGTCGGCAAGGTCAGGACGGAGGCACTTGCCGAGGTGTGGGAGGGCGTCGACGCGGTCAAGGTCTTCGCACGTTCAATGGAGGAGAACGACGGCTACGTCAAGAAGATGGGGCCGGGCGGACCCGGAGAGGATTGCAAGATGGTCATGAAGCCCTACGGCGTGTGGCCGGTGGTCTCTCCCTTCAACTTCCCCTTCATGCTGGCGAACGGAATGTCGAGCGGCGCTCTGATAACAGGCAACACAGTCGTCCTCAAGCCGACGAGCGCGGCTCCCCTGACCGCGCTGATGCTCTACAACTCCTACCGCGACGCAGGCGTCCCTGCCGGCGCCGTCAACTTCGTGACGGGTCCGGGCGCCAACTACGAGAAGGAGTTCACCCGGGACCGCCGCGTGGGTGGAATCGCGTTCACCGGCTCCATGGACGTAGGGATGCGGCTGTACAGAGAGTTCCAGGAGAACCAACCCTGCATCAAACCTGTGGTCATGGAGCTCGGCAGCAAGAACCCTGCCATCGTGACCGCCAAGGCCGACCTGGACAAGGCGGTCGAGGGCGTTGTCAGGGCCGCCTACGGATACTGCGGTCAGAAGTGCAGCGCGGCGTCGCGCGTGTACGTACAGCGCGAGGTGATGAAACAGTTCATGGCTGCCCTC
>CAZAMW010000266.1:0-2061 GCA_964486265.1 uncultured Nitrosopumilales archaeon
TGCGACGTGAGCGGCGCACTCGTCCAGACCAACCGTCCCGACCGTCGACACGGAGAGCATCGATGTACTCACGTACATCGAGCCGACGTCAACGGTTGCGCCGTTCGGCAGCAGTTTCGGGCTCTCTCCGAGCAGGCGGTGGTCAGTCCCAAGCGACGAGCCGTCGGACCCGATGTAGAGAGGTCTCGTGCCCAGCGCGTCCCTTTTCGCCACGACATCGTCGAGCCGCAGGAGCGCGGAGAACTCACCGTCCTGTCTCCCGCCGGACGAATCTAGGTACCCGTGCACGACGGGTAGCGACCTATCTCTGTCCAAGGAATAGCAGGCTACCGTGGCTTCTCGGTCCTTGGAGACGCTGACGGGTGCAACCACCGTCTCTTTGCAGTATCTCTTCGCCCTGTCCGCGGCCCTCTCGGCGTCTCGCCTGCGGTCGGGGCCCATGAAGAGCGCAAATCCGTTGGTCCTCATCGCGTTACCTGGTCCTTGATCTTCTTCGCGGTGGCGGGCCCGATCTTCTCTACGAGAGCAAGCTTCTCGACACTGGCCTCTCTGATGGTCCGCAGGCTCGTGTACCCGGCCGAGTAGAGCGACCGAGCCCTCGCCCTGCCTATCCCGTCGAGCCTCGTCAGCTCGACCAGCTCGGCCTTGATCCCGCTGATTACTCTCTTCCTGAGGAACTCAGCCTCTTTTATCAGCTCTCGCCGTTCGAAGAGCCGGGACAGCTCGGCCAGACAGTAGAGAAGCCAGTCCGCGCTGTCGACTGCGCGGTGGAGGTCTCCGGGTTCGACCCCGAGACGGTCGAGGATGGCATCCTCCCTGACCTCCTGGATCCACGCGTCGATGACCATCACGGTGCGCATGTCCTGCAGCAGTTCGTCCAGCTCTAGGTAGGTCCTGGAATCGAGCCGCGAGATGATGGAAGGGCGGTTCTTCTCAAGGAACTCGTACGCCTGGTCGTAGTTCTTCTCCCTTAGAGGGAACTTGGGCTCGAAGTCAGGGCTTCTGCTGATCAGGTGGAGGAGCGCGATCGTGGGGTCCTCCGAGGCCCCGATGAACGCAAGGCTCTTCTTGAACAGCACGCCGGTCGCGGGGTCGATGTAGAGGGTGGACACCCTCTTGCCGAATCCGGTCGCCTGGAAGCGTCCGACCTTGTCCGCCACGAGCTGCTCGCTCAGCAGGTACCCTAGCGCCTCATCGATGTGCCTGCTGACACGCTCGGGACCTATCTGTGCAGCCAGCAGTGTCTTCGAGAAGAGGCCGTCGACCTCCTTCCGGGTCATCCCGAAGCTGGCCGCTATCGCCGCAAGCAGGTGCACCCTCATGCCCCGGTCGCCCCCAAGCCTGGACTCGATGGGTTCCGGGGTGGTCTTGGTGAAGTGGTCGAGTACCTCCTGGGAGTTGTAGGTTGAAGGCGGTACGAGGACGGTCTCACCGTGGTCGTCGTACTGGGGTCTCCCGGCCCTTCCCGCCATCTGCCTGTAGTCGAGGACCGAGATCATCGAGTTCATGCCCGTCTCCACGTCGTACCTCGATAGGTCGGCGACGACAACCCGCCTCGCGGGGAGGTTCACGCCGGCGGCGAGCGTAGGGGTGCTAGAGAGCAGCTTGATCGCCCTGGCCCGGTAGTAGTCCTCGACCACCCTGCGGTGCTCGTACGAAAGGCCTGCGTGGTGGAACGCTGACCCCCTCTCGACTATCTCGGCGAGGAGCTTCGATAGCCCGGTCTCTTCTCCGCTCTCGCGTATGAGCCTCGCCGCTTCCCTGCACTGTTCCCTGTCCTGGTCGTTCAGGAATCCTCTGGTAAGCTCCGAGCCCTTCGTCGCCAGGCTGACGGCCCTCCTCCTCGTCCCGGCGAACACGAGTGACTGCCCTCCCTCCTTGACCGAGTCGACCGCGACATCGAGTACTGGCCCCTCGTTGCTCCTGGTGAGCTCCACCTCGCCCTCGGGGGAGAAAAGTATCCTCCCGTAGTCGTAGACGCCCTCCCTCAGCGGTACCGGCCGCCAGTCCAGGGAGACCAGCTCCGACCTCAGCCAGCGGGCTATCTCATCAGCGTTGCTT
>CAZAMW010000267.1:0-2050 GCA_964486265.1 uncultured Nitrosopumilales archaeon
AGCGGGTCAGCCGATGCTCGTCGTCGACTCGTACACATCCCTCTTTGCGTCCGAGCTTGCCGGTGTAGACCTCCAGTGCTACGGCGGGGCACCGCCCAGGCTTAGCACGGGAAGCCGCACAGCGCACGCCCGGTACTTCCTCGACGCGGTGAGGGGCCAGGTGGGCTCGCCGGTCGAGGCGCTGGTCGCTGCGCTAAAGGCGAGAGGCGTGACGAGCGGGAGGGTTGCGGTGGAACGCCGCTCGATGCGCGCCGGGACCCTCAGCGTCCTGCGGCGGGCCCTGCCGAAGGTCGAGTTCCTGGACGGCCAGCTGCTCTTCTCCCTGATCAGGATGGTGAAGAGCGACGCCGAATCGCGCCTGCTCAAGAAAGCGGCCCTGGTCAACGAGAGGGCGCTCTACGTCAGCCTCGAGAAGGCGATGGCGGGCTCGCCCATGGGCCGCCTCGCGGAGAGCTACATGGTCGAGGCGGCGAAGGGCGGCGCGCTGTTCGACCACTACTTCTATTCGCCGGACGGGCTTTGGCTCTCCGCCGCGCCCGGCTACCGCCTCAGGAGGGGAGAGCACACCATAGTCGACAGCGGCTGCACGTACGAGCAGTACTTCGGGGACATGGGCACGACCCTGCTCGTCGCCCAGCCCAGGCGCGACGTCATGGAGAGGTACGGCAAGCTCTGGGAGACGGTGAGCGAGATAGCCGACTTCGTCCAGCCCGGCATGAAGCCCTCTGACGTCATAAAAGAGTTCGGCTCGCTCTACAAGAAGAGAGGAGTAGCCAACCCGGACCATCAGGGGCACGGAATCGGGCTCGAACCGCGTGAGTACCCGATAATGGGTCAGGGCCGGCCCGTCCCCATCGAGGACGAGGTCGTGAAGACGACGACCGAGATACCGCTGGAGGTCGGGATGGTGATCAGCCTCGAGACCAGCCTCTACGAGCCCGGGGAGGGTTCCTTCGAGGTGGAGAGGACCTTCCAGATAGGGAAGAACTCCCTCGAGGAGCTCACGACGAAGAAGGACCGCTCCATCTTCCTAAGCGGCGCCTAGTCCGTAAGGACTACCTTCACGCTGGCGGTCCTCTGGCTGGCGAGGTCGAGGGCCTCCTTGGTCTTCCCAAGGGGGAAGTGATGCGATATCATCAGGGTGAGGTCGGCCGGGCTGTGCTCGAGGAAGTCAATGGTGCGCGGGAACATCCCCGGGCTTCCCTGGGCACCTCTGACGGTCAGGCCCTTCACCACCAGCCTCTCCATCTCCACGGGTATGCGCTTCATCTGTGTCTGGCCTATCATGACGACGCGCCCGGACCCGTCGGCGACGTCGAAGAGCCGTGAGCGGGCGTCGTCGTTGCCGGAGGCTTCGAGGACGAGGTCGGCTCCGTGCCCTCCCGTCAGCCTGAGCACCTGCTGGGTGGCGTCCTCCTTGAGCGGGTCGACCACGTGGTCAGCGCCGAGCTTCAGGGCGAGATCCCTCCTCATCTCGATCGGGTCTATCACGATGGCGCGCGCCCTCGAGCCCTTTACGACCGCCAGGGCGAACAATCCCACCGGCCCGGCCCCGAAGACCACCGCGGTCTCGGTCGACTGGACCCCGCCCGCGAGCCCCCAGACTGCGTGGTACGCCACGGAGAGGGGCTCGACGAGGGCTCCCTGGTCGTGCGTCATCGCGGGCGGGAGCTTCGAGAGGTTGCGCTCGTCGCGCAGGACGTACTGGGCGAAGCCCCCCGGAGCCTTGGTCTGAAACCCGTAGACGGTGGGGCTCCTGCAGAAGTTTGGGTTCACGCCCGCCTTGCACTTGTCACAGTTGCCGCAACCTACAACGGTCTCTCCGGTCACCCTGTCACCCTTCTTCAGCGCCGTGACCGCATCGCCGACCTGCTCGACCTCTCCCGACCACTCGTGCCCGGGCACGTACGGGAATGTGCCCTCGTACGTCCTGCCCGTGTAGCTGTTTATATCAGAACCGCAGATGCCGGAGGCCCTTATCTTGACCAGGACCTGGTCCCGCACGGGGATGGGCACGGGCCAGTCCTCGGTCCGGATGTCCAAGGGGCCG
>CAZAMW010000268.1:0-2042 GCA_964486265.1 uncultured Nitrosopumilales archaeon
CACCCGGCCGCGGCTGCTGCTGCTGGACGAGGTGGCCGGTGGCCTGACCGAGCCGGAGGTGGCCGGCTCCGACCCGACCTCCCAGGTGGTCGTCGCGGGCAGTATCTTCACGGCTCTGATACTGCTGAACATGGTGAGGCCGAGGCTGGGGTTCAAACTCATCTCCGTCTTGATGGTCATCGGTCTGCTCGCGCTGATCGTCGCTGTCGGCACGATCTTTTCGGCGGGTCAAGCAGGCATCGCCGACTACATAGACGGGCTCGGAATCGCGGGCGTCACCTATTCGTCGCTGGCAGGCTCGTACACCGGCTCGAGCTTCGACCTGGGGGCCACGCTTTCCATGCTTCCCTTCTTCGCCATATTCGTCTATCCGTGGTTCAACGCTTCCGCGTCGGTTGGTTCGGAGCTGAAGGGAAAGAGCGCCATAAGCTGGAACGCTCCCATCTCCGCCGTCCTGGCCTTCCTCGTCGTGACGATACCCTTGGCCACCATGTACTATGTAGGAGGCCTGCCCTTCACGAACAGCGCGCTCTACAACCAGAGCCTCGTGGTGGACAACTCGTTCAACTTCTGGACCCTGGCGATGGGAGTCACCCAGTCGATAGTGCTCAAGTCGTTGATCGGGGCGGGGTGGATACTGTGGGAGGTGGCGATACTCGCCTTTGGAATCATAACGATATCCAGGTACCTCCTGGCACAGTCGTTCGACAGGTTCCTTCCGGCGAGGTTCGCCTACGTCAGCGAACGCTGGAACTCTCCGGTATTCGCGCACCTGTTCGACCTGGTGGTCACTGTCTCACTTATAGGACTGGCCGCTTTCATCTACGGGACCATCTCTTCGCTCTACGGCGCGGTGCTGGCCGCGATGGTCTACTTCCTGTTCGTGGGCGTCGGTGCAGCCGTGTATGGCCTCAGGAGGGAGAGGGGGAGCACTCGCGTAGTCCTGGCGGTCGCCGGCTCCCTGATGGGCGCCGCTTTCCTGTACCTCACGTACGAGTTCCTGGCCGCACCCGGGGTCTGGGGAGGCAACTACCTGGCCTACGGCTACATCGTCGCAACCTTCGTCGGAGGGGTCGTGATCTATCTGGCCTCGAAGGCGTATCACGGACGCCGGGGGCTCGACCTCTCGCTCCTCTTCAAGGAAATCCCGCCGGAGTAAGGGCCTTTCCTTCGGTAGGATATATAGAAGGACGGCACGAAGTCGCCGGGTTTGAAGTATTCGCTCGTCGTCGAGAGCTACGAGAAGCTCGAGGGTCACACCGGAAGGCTCGCAATAACAGAGGTCCTCGCCGGTCTGCTGAAGGAGACCCCGAAGCAGGACCTCGAGATGCTCGTGTATCTCACGCAGGGGAAGCTCCGCCCAGACTACGAGAGCATCGAGCTTGGGATAGCCGAGAAGTACGCGCTCAGGGTGCTGCACACAGCCTCGGGTAAGTCTCTCGAACAGGTCAAGAAGGCGTACGTGGACTCGGGGGACATCGGGACCGCCGCGGAGAGGCTGCTCGACGAGAGCAGGCAGGGCGCCCTGTTCGCAGAAGCTCTGACGCTGAAGCGCGTCTACGACACGCTCATGGGCATCGCGCGAATGAGCGGCGAAGGCTCTACGGATTCCAAGCTGAAAGAGCTCGTCAACCTCATCGGCGACGCCTCCTCCAAGGAGGCGAAGTACATTCTCAGGACCGCCATGGGCGTACTGAGACTGGGCGTCGCAGACTATACCATTCTCGACGCGTGCGCGGTCGCCCTGCTTGGCGAGAAGGCCCACAGGAAGTCGCTGGAAAGAGCGTACAACGTCACTTCCGACCTGGGCTACGTCGTCAGGCTCGCTGCGGAGGAGGGCCTGGAAGGGATCAGGCATGTGAAGGTCCAGGTAGGCAAGCCCATCCGTCCCATGCTGGCGGAGAGGCTCCCTACCGCCGAGGAGATACTCGAGAAGATGGGAGGGGACGTGGTGATGGAGTACAAGCTGGACGGCGAAAGGGCGCAGGTCCACAAGATGGGGGACAGGGTCGAGATCTTCTCACGGCGCCTGGAGCCCATCA
>CAZAMW010000269.1:0-2028 GCA_964486265.1 uncultured Nitrosopumilales archaeon
AGGGTCGTCGGCGAGTACGGCGACGTCGTGATAACCTCGGCGAAAACCCCGGAGTACAACAAGGAGGTCATCTTCCACAACGTCGAGGAGGGCGCAAAGAAGTCGGGGCGCACGCTCGAAGACCTGTTGAAGGTCGTGGAGATAGACATGGCCTACGACCGTGACTACGGCCGGGCGATAAAGGCGGTGAGGAAGTGGGCGGCGACCCTCATCAACGAGATGTTCACCACCGACATATCCGACCCCCGGGAGATCGAGGAGAGGGGCAGGTCGGTCAGCGACGAGGAACTGGCCAAGGTCTTCCCCGTAGCCACAGACGAGAACGAGTTCATCAGGAGGATAGAGCAGTACTTCGGGTGCGGGTTCGACCACGTCTACGTCCAGCTGAACACGTTCGACGACGAGGGCGCGATCGACCTCTTCCAGAAGAGGGTCCTGCCCTACTTCGAGTCGCGCAAGAAGGGATAGCGCCCTCTTCTACCTGTACTCGCGTATCAGCTTCCTGAACGCCTCGAGGGTCCTCTTGGTGCTCTTCGGGGCGAGATGGTCAGCCACTATGAGGTGCTTCACCCCGGTCTTGACCATCTGTTCGATGAGGGCGCGGATGTCGTCGACGCCGCCGATGGCCATCACCTTGTGGACGTGCTCGTCGGGTATATCGGAGGCGGCCTTGAAGATCTTCTTGACGTACTCGTTCGAGATCGTGAAGTTCTGGTACTGGAGGAACTTGAGGTGGTCCGTGTAGCCCATGCTCTCGAGCGTCTTCTTCTCCATCAGGAGCGTCGCCTTGGCGCCGAGCATCGCCGCCTTCCTCTCCTCAGCGTCCCTCGGGAGCGCGACCATGCAGTGCGAAGCCGAGTCTATCCTCTTCGGGTCGCGTCCCGCCCCTCTTGCGGCCTCCTCGATTATCTTCCACCTCCTCCTGAACTGGTCGCGCGTGTTCAGCCAGGCGAACCAGCCGTCACCCTCTTTCCCGACGATCTCGAGGGTCGTCCTGGCGCCCATCGCGCCGACGTAGACGGGCGGGTGGGGCTTCCTGACGGGGCGCAGGCTCAGGAAGGCGTTCTTCATGGAATAGTACTCGCCTGAGAAGTCGACCTGCTCCTCCCTCGTGCTCGACCAGAGGAGCTTGATGACGCGCACCGCCTCCTCGAGGCGAGCGGCCCTCTCGGCCGGCTCTCCCCAGGGCAGCCCGAACGGGACGACGTTCATCGCCTCCCCCGCGCCTATCCCAAGCAGAGCCCTTCCGGGGGCTATGCCGTCGAGGCACGCCACCGCGTGGGCCGTCCTCGTGGGATGGGTGCGCTGGGTGTCGGTCACGGCCGGGCCGAGCTCGACCCTCTTGGTGAGCGCGCCGATGGCGGAGAGGCACGTCCAGGGCTCGAGCTTGTCGCCGTTGACGTCCGTGAAGTGGTCGGGTATCCAGACAGAGTCGAACCCCGCCTTCTCGGCGAGCACGCCGTCCGAGACAGCCTGTTCCGGGCTTACTGAGACTTCGGTGAAGCCGAATCTGGGAGCGCTCAATGTGATTCCTGCCTCGGCTCTCCCCGCCGCCCCCTGTTAAGTCTGTCCTCGCTTTCTGGGCCAATAGAGTTGAATAGGCGGGTACTGTCCCCGGGTCCCATGAGCTCTCATGGACGTCTGGACGGCAAGGTCGCCGTCGTCACCGGTTCCGGTCAGGGTATTGGCAGGGGCATAGCGCGTCTCTTCGCCAGGGAAGGGGCGAAGACGGTCGTGGTCGACATGAACGAGGCCGGCGCGAGGGAGACCGCGGGACTCATCCAGAAGGACGGCGGGGAGGCGATGGCGCTCAAGGCCAACGTGCTCAGCGCGGCCGAGGTGAAGTCTGTCGTCGACCAGGTCATCGGGAAGTACGGCCGCATCGACGTCCTGCACAACAACGTGGGCGGCTGGCAGAAGGAAGCCCACGACACCGTCGTCGACGACACGGAGCAGGAGTGGGACAGGCTCATCGACCTGAACCTCAAGAGCACTGACCCGCTCTGGAAGGGACGGTGCGGCCGGGAC
>CAZAMW010000270.1:0-2026 GCA_964486265.1 uncultured Nitrosopumilales archaeon
TACCCTCCCCTGTGCCTGCATCTGGAGCGCGTCAGAGCCGATGCCGTTCCCGCATTCTCCCACGAGCAGGACGTCCCCTCCCCGCCTGACCGCGCCCAGCGCTCCCATCGCGAGCCTGAGGAGGCTCGAGAATGTGTCGTCGTACCCCCGTCCTCCGCCACCGACGACCATCCCCTTCGCTGGGCTCGGCTGCTGAGGGAAGAAGTGACCCTTCGCGTCCTTTGCCCCCCCGTCAATCAGCGAGAACGGCTCTCCTCCCCTCGTCACCACTGTGACGTAGGCGTTGTCCTTGAGGCCGTCCATCAGCGCGGCCAGCGCGGAGTACGACTTGGTCTCCTGGAGCACCATGGGGGCGTCGCCATCCCTCGCCTCATACGCAAGCCTCCTGCCGCCCGGCATGTAGGAGAGCGCGGCAGAGACCCTCGCGTCGGAGTATCCGAAAAGTGGGTCGGGCGCCCCGGTCGCGATGAGCATGTTCTTTCCCTCCACCAGCTCGGGGGGCAGCCTTAGCTCGTTCGTCCCCGACGCGACCACAGACGAAGGGGGAGATAGCTTCGTGACCCGACCCTTGATTTCGGAGACCCCCTCCTCGACCGACTTCGGGGATGGCGCGTTGACGGTCACGGTTCCATCGGACGGCAGGTGCTGGGCCAGCGACCTCATCAGCTTCAGCGTCGCGGGCCTAGAGTCGCACACCACGAGCCGCTGGAACCCCTTGAGTCTATCCTTCATGATTTGGGCGAGCTCCTCTGCGTGTCCCTCCGGGACCGGGTCGACCAGTTCCCCGAGGTTCTCCGCTTGAAGCGTCAAGAGCGACTCCACATCTCCGTAGGGGACCCAGATCTCCAAACGACGTTCCTGCTAGTCTCCGCGCCGCGGCTGCTATGAACCTTTCCTGGGGGCCGGCTTAGTCCTTATTACATGCCTTTGGCGTCGGGCATGTATGAGCTGGAAGGGTAGGAAGAAGCTTATCGAAGAGCTTGCTATGGTCCTTGTCAAGGTCAGGGCCCTGCAGGTGGGTACTTTCACCCTCTCCAGCGGCAAGCTGAGCTCATACTACGTCGACCTAAGGGCCGTCCCGAGCTTCCCGGGAGCCTACAGGTACGTGATAGACGCCTACCTCGCGCTGATAAAGAACGGAGTCGGGCTCAAGAAGTTCGACGAGATAGCTGGGATACCCACGGCCGGGCTAGCCTTCTCGTCGCCGGTCGCCCTCGAACTGGGCAAGCCGATGATATACGTCCGCAAGGAGGAGAAGGACTACGGCAGGAAGAGACGGATTGAAGGTTCTGTGAACCCCGGTTCGCGCGTCCTGGTGATGGACGACCTGATAACGACGGGCCACTCGGTCCTCGGCGGCATAGAGGCGATCAGGGAGGAGGGTGCGGAGGTGAAGGATGTTGTGGTACTGATAGACAGGCTGGAAGGGGGCAGGTCAAACCTGAAGAAGGCCGGGGTCACGCTGCACCCTCTGACGGACATACTCGAGCTGGTGAGGACGCTGCACGAGAGGGACGAGATACCTGACGACGCCATGAAGGCGATCCGGGCCCAGGTCTCGGGCCGTCAGTAGACCATCAGGTTCTTCTCTTCGAGCAGGACGTGAAGGTTGTTCACCGCTCGGTAGACCTCGCTCTCCCTCTTCGCACCGGTGCATACCAACTTGCCTGAGGCAAAGAGAAGGATGACCGTCTTGGGGTCCGCCATCCTGTGGATGAGGCCCGGGAACTGCTCCGGCTCATACATCGACTTGGGCAGCTGCCTGGCAGCCTCCTCGAGGTGCACCTTCCCACCCAGGTTCGCCGACGCTACTATGTTCTGTATCTCTATCTCCGCCTCGTTCTTGATCGGGATGCTGCCCTTCTTGAGGCGCCTCACGACCTCCTGCACCGCCTTCCTCGCCTGGTCCTCGGACTTGGCGCCGGTGCAGACCATCTTGCCGGAGCTGAATATGAGCGTCGCTGTCTTGGGGGTCTTCAGCCTGAAGACGAGGCCGGGGAACTGGTCCGGATGATACTCGACATCC
>CAZAMW010000271.1:0-2008 GCA_964486265.1 uncultured Nitrosopumilales archaeon
CAGACATCATCGTCGTCATCATCATCGGTGATTCGTTTCTCATCGGAAGGCTCACGTCGTTTTTCACGGCGAACCCATCAGGTCGCTCGCCCTGAGTCTGGTGGTGGCATCATGGTCGATAGCCAGCGTTTCATAATCGATAACGACGCCGTACATCTCCTTTGCTCGGGCGATTGAGATCTTCCCCTGAATCACATCGCCCAGCACAGAAGATTCATCCCTCAGAAGCGGGTTCCCGTATCCTCCACCCCCCGGCGTTTGGATCACAACGAGGTCGCTCGGGACCGCAATGAAAGTAACCTTTGATGGGAGTATCTCCTTGTCTTTGCCCCCCTTGATGACCGAAAACTCGGCGCCAAGCCCATCCCTGCCCCCGAGCATTCCGTGAGGAGGGATCTTCACCGTATCGGCTAGAAACGTCACGGTCGCGTCATGTCCCCTGAACCTGTAGACTCTCCTGAGGCCAAGACCCCCGCGGTATTTCCCGGGACCCTCCGAGTCAGGGACCAGTTCGTACCGCTCTATCATGACAGGATAGCCCATCTCAATCTCCTCGACAGGTGCATTCTCAGTGTTCTGATGGTGCGCTTGGACGGCATCCTCTCCATCCTTCGTCGGTCGTCCGCCGTAACCTCCCGCGAGAGTCTCCAGATAGACGTAGGATTCGTTTGACCTTGGGTCGAACCCTCCAAACGCGATGTGCAGTATCGTCTTCTTCCCCTCGGCGGCGACGCGCTGTGGCATCGCCTTGGCAAAAGCGCGGAACGCACCTTCTACTACTTTGATACCGACTTCCCACCCGCCGACAACTGGCGCAGGATGCGAGCAATTCACTACACTGCCCTTCGGTGCGACGAGTTTCACAACCTGATAGAACCCGTGGTTCACTGGGATGTCGGCTGGAAGCATCGCCTTCACAGAGTAGACCACGCTGGCATAGGCTTGAGCGTATGTGGAGTTCATTGGTGCCTTTCTCTGCGCATCGGCACCCGTCAGGTCGAATTCTATGCGTCCATCCTTGATTGTGAGCTTCAAAGGGATTCTTATCGGCTGAGAAGTCACGCCATCGTCATCTAGGAACGTCTCTGCTTCGTAGACCCCTTGTGGCCAGAGCTTGACTTCCGACTCCGTTCGCTGCTGAGTGTACTCGAACAATCTCTCGATTGTAGATTCTACTTGAGCTAAGCCGAATTTGTCGAGCAGTTCCACGATCCGTCGCTGGGCAAGTTTGTTGGCGGCTACTTGGGCCCTTATGTCTCCGCCGAACTCTTTCTTTCCCCTGACGTTCGCTGCGACCAGCCTATAGATGTCGTCGTCGATCTCTCCTCCCTTCACCAGCTTGACACCGGGGAGGATAATCCCTTCCTGGTAAATATCGGTGGTAACTGCGATGCTACCGGGCGCTCGCCCGCCGATATCGACGTGATGAGCCAGATTCGCCGAGTAGCCGAAGAGCTCATCCTTGTAGTAGAGAGGGGAAATGAGGCTGACATCATTGAGGTGGCTCATGTTCATGTGAGCATCGTTTACGAGAATCCCGTCCCCCGGTCGAAGCTGGGAAGGACCGTAGGCTCCGACGGCGGACGGGACAGCGAAGACCAGAGACCCCAAGTGGCTCGGCTGGCTGAAAGCCTGAACGATGACTCGGAACTTTTTGTCGAATATCGAGGATGAAAAATCCAACCGTGTCTTTATGTTCGTCGAGTAAGCGGATCGCGCCAGTGCGACTCCTGATTCCTCGACCGCAGCCTGCAAAGAATTACGGATTACCTCGAACCTCACGGGGTCCATCGCGCGTGCCGCTTGGCTCTGCTCCAACTCGTCTCGTTCTCGGCGCCCCGCGTCCAGTATTAATGCTCTATGTGCGAAAAAGGAGGGCAACAAGATTATAAAATAGACCCACCTCTATGCACTAGGCTTTATGGTCGTAGCAGGTCTTCCTGCCTTCGTATAGCAGGAAGAAATCCTGGAGACTCTCATTCAGCCTGGTGTCCTTCCACATCTCCTT
>CAZAMW010000272.1:0-2002 GCA_964486265.1 uncultured Nitrosopumilales archaeon
GGCCCGTAGACGGTGAGATACCTGCACGCGGAGGTCTTCATGCCCTTCTCCTGGTGGAAGACCAGACACTGCATCTCTCCGAGAAGCTTGGCGAACCCATACAGGTTGTCGGCGCTCTTCCAGCCCTCTCCCGTGCTCAGTATGTCGCTCTCCTTGAGGAGATACTTCCTGTTCTTCTGGAGCGAGTCCGGGTAGGTACAGGCGCTTGACGCATAGTGCAGCCTCTCCACGCCCGCCTCGTAGGAGGCCTCGATGACGTTGTGGTCGACCGCCAGCATCTTGGAGCAGTCGGCCTGCCTGGTGTCGACGAACTGGCGCCCGCCGAAGAGCGCGCTGAGGTGGAAGACGGCGTCACAGTCCTTTGCGATTATCTGGAACTTCTGCCGGTCGGTCTCGAGGTCGCAGATCTCGAGCGGAATCTTCTCGATCCCGTGCTTCCTGAATATCGAGTCGAGCCTGGTGAGCTTCCTGTTCCAGGCAAGCGACCCGCTCGCGAGCTGGAGCTTGTCTACTACCACGACCTCCGCGCCCTTGGTAAGGAGCGAGTCGACCAGGTTGGAGCCTATGAAACCGGCCCCGCCCGTGACGATGACCCTCTGAGAACTCCACTTCATCTGCTGCCCGGCGGTTCCGCTCCCCACATTATAAATCGATGCTCAGGCGACGCGCTTCGCGACGTCTGCCAGGTTGAAGTAGCTGCGGGCAATGAGCGTGGCCGCGAGCGCGTAGAGGGCGATGAGGCCCAGGGAGAAGGTAAGGGACGTCTCGGTCGGTCCCGAGCCGATGAAGGACAGGATGAACTTGGCGCCGGCGGGGAGACCTGGGAGGCCCACCTGGAGAGGGAGGGAGGTCACCGGGGTTGTGGGGAGGAAGACGTTGATCTGCTGGTAGAAGGCGTTGCCCGTGATTCCGTATATCGCCCTGAGCACTATGCCGGCGACCTCGCTTGTGAAGTAAACGGCCGAGGCGATGATGTAGGAGAGCGAGGACCGCCTAACGAGCTCCCCCGACATGAAGGCGACCGAGAAGAAGACCAGGGCCGAGTAGACCTGCGAGAGGACGACCGCAGGCAGGACCAGCAGAGCCTCCTGGACCCCGAAGGTGAACGTCGCGGCGGTGACGCTGAGGATGGCGTTCAGGACTATGACTCCTGTTATGAGTGCATAGCCTCCGAGGAACTTACCGGCGAAGTACTCGTCCCGCGTCACGGGCTTCGAGAGGAGGACCTCCGCGGTGCCCTGCTCGTACTCCTCCGACATCGACCCGGCGGCTATCAGCAGGGCGGTGAAGGGAAGGAAGAAGCCCTGCACCACGAAGACCCCGAAGACCCACAGGTACGGGTAGTCGTCGGGAGGGAGGAGCGAGCCGCCGACGGACCTTATCAGCACCACCGGTATGGTGCTTATGAGTATAGTGACCACGACGAGGACCAGGACCTTCTTGCGCGCCGTCGCCCTGCGAATCTCGTAGCGGGCAAAAGCCAGGACCCGTTCGAGGTTCATCAGCCGGACCCCCTTATCGCCGCTATGTACGCCTCGTCGATCTCGCTCCTGGAGTAGCCGATGGAGAGCAGCCCTGCGTCCGTAGCGACGACTGCGGAAGAGATGTCGGACCGGGGGTCTGTCCCCTTCTCTGCCGTGATGGCCAGGCTCCCCTCGGTAGCCGTCACGCTTCTCACCCCTGGTATCACCCGCAGCTTTTCTACTAGAGCCTGTGACGGCGTCCTCACCTCGACCAGGATGAGACGGGAGTTCAGCGAGCTCTCGATGAAGTCGGATATCCCGCCCCTGAAGACGAGCTTTCCCGAGTGGACCACCGCCACGCTGCTGCACAGAGTCTCGACCTCCGACATTATGTGCGACGACATGATGATGGTGCCACCGCCGCTTACGAACTCCCTGAAGATGGAGCGGAAGTGGACCACGCCGGCCGGGTCGATGCCGATCATCGGCTCGTCCAGTATCAGGAGAGAGGGCGAGCCCATCATCGCCTGGGCGACGCT
>CAZAMW010000273.1:0-2000 GCA_964486265.1 uncultured Nitrosopumilales archaeon
CTCCTTCGGGCCATATACCGCCGCCATTATCTTGTTCTTGCCGAACTCGATGTACGCTGAACCATCAGCGTTGCGGAGCGTACCCACCTCAATCTTGATGGGTCTTAGCTCATCCCACTTACGGCCGTCGGTGCGCAAGCCGTTTTCATCGATCAGTTTCCTCTTTTCTTCCAATTCTATTCACCACTAGTCAGGAATGCCTCAACCTTCTGTGTCAGGTCGGCCAGATGGGCCTCCTGCTCGACCAGCTGCACCGCCTTGACGGCCTTGAGGACCCCTTCCGGAGGTCCTGCGAGCACCACCAGCCCGTTCTGCCCTACGCGGATGTCGCAGTGGGTCAGGTTTCCTATCATCTTGATCATGTAGCCCTTCTTGCCTATCAGTCTCGGGACCTTGGTCGAGGATATCTTCACCACCTCACCTCTCGGTATCTTCCCGAAACCCGGACCGCGGATAGAGAGCTGAGGGTCTCTGGAGCGGTCGAAGGCTTCGACCTTGGCGAGAAGGAGGTCGCCTATCGAGAACCTGGAGTTAAGGTCGTGGGTCGCGGGAGAGAAATCTCGCCCGAAGACGAACTGCGCTGGCAGGTATCCGAGGAAGCACGAGTTGATATCGATCTCCCAGCCATAGCCGGTCGTGTTGACGACCTTTCCCACCACCTGGTCTTCCACGCGAGGGATGTACAAGCCCGAAAGGGGGATGACCTTCACATCGCTCCGTATGACCTCGGCGAGACCGACCCTCAGCGCGATGAGGTCGTTTCCGTGTCGTTCAACAAAACTGCCGGGCCTATAGTCGCCGCTGGCGATGACGTCTCCCGGAATTACCTGCTTTCTTATTATTTCTGGCATCTCATTTTACCAATGTGACCTGTGCAGATCCCTTTGTCACCGCGCCCAACCTGTCAAGGAGGCTGGGTTGGGAAGCGGCCGGTACTTCCAGCACTACGGACAGTCCACCGTCCTGCCCCCACTCCTCTTTAAGTATCTCGCCGAATCCCTTCAGGACTCCTATGGCCTGACCGGCGTACTGGGCCGGCGCCTTCACCGCCAGCTTCACCCTCTCGGACTTTAGCGGGATTATCGACCTGATCGCCTCGATGACCGTCTTCGCCTGCTCGTTGACGTCCTTGAACGGGTCGATGGACACGCGGGCCTCCTGCATGGCCTGCTCCACCCTCACCGGGGGATGCGGCAGGTGAGTCTTGGGGTCCACGTAGTTCTTCGCGATGATTGTGACGACCTGCCTCCTCTTCTCCTCCGTAAGACGCATGCGCTGCTCCTGCGTGAGCTGGAGCTCACCCCGCTTGAGCACTTCCAGGGCTGCTTTCGCGTGGTCCTCGGTCTTGAAGTGCTTCTTCAGTTTCTCGGCGGAAGCCCTGAGACCCCTAGAGGAGTCGGAATAGACTTCGTCGATCGCGAGAACCTGCGTAGGGTCTACCTGCTTGCCCATCTTGAAGTTTAGGGCGGGGTCGGGATAGACGAGAATCTCGTACTTTTCACCTTCGATGGTCAGACGCACGCTAGTGAACTTTGTGCTCATGACCTGAACATCGCGCGACTACGCGCCTTTGGCAGGCGGCTTGTCGCTGCGGGTCTTCGCGCCTGCAGCGTGTTTAGCTATCTCTTCTTCGGTCAGCCTTCTCATCATCTTTGTCTCGGTCTCGACGACCGCCGTCTTGATGTGGGCCGTACCCTGCTTGTCCTCGCTGACGAGATAGATGCACTCTATCGCCAAGGTGATGCCGTCCTCCAGGCTGATGTTCGAATCGTAGTTCTTCTCCAGATACTCGTTGACCTGGTCGCTCCCTGCTCCTATCGCGATGGCGTCGAAGCTGAGATATGCACCGGTGGGATCCGTGAGATATACCACTGGGCCTCTGTTCTCGTCCACTCCAGCGATGATGAGCGAAACACCGAACGGCCTGACTCCGGCGTACTGTGTGTACTGCTGGTTCAGGTCTGCTATCCTCTTGGCAACGGTCTCGATATCGACGGGTT
>CAZAMW010000274.1:0-1985 GCA_964486265.1 uncultured Nitrosopumilales archaeon
CCGCTCCGGGCTCGAAGGGCTCCTGCGGAGGACCCTGTGACGGAGGTGCCGACTGGCTCTTCTTTGTATCCCGGCCCGATCTTGTTGTTATCCGCGTGAATCATTCGGATTATCTCGGCATGATACTTTCGGGAGTCCGAGCTCACCATGAAAGAAATCGTCTGTCCGGGCTGGACACTCAGTCTGTCGGCATACCCAATCACGGGCATGGGGTTCAATGTCCTGGAACCGGGCATCTTCAGAGGGAATTCCAGCCGGTCGATAATTATGCCTTACGGAGGGCCAGACGGGGGGCTGCTGATCAAAGTCGTACCACGGGCCGTGGTGTTCGAGACGCCAAGTCTGTAGCAGGACTGACGAAGGAGACTTCGGCGACTGCTTAAATACATTTTTTGGATTACGAATGTACCCAGTTTGGGCGAACAATCCAAGCTGTTCGTAAGGGACGCCACGGGGTTGGTGCGTTCGTTGACGGCGAAGGACGCATTCATGATAAACCTTGGAATCCTTAACTTTCTCGTGGGGGTTCCGCTCGCGTTCACGACGGCGCTCTTCCTCTTTCCTGGCCTCAACGTTCCGGTAGCCTTCTTGCTCGGATTCTTCGCATCGATTCCGTTTGCGCTGATATACATACAGATGGGGGCTGCGATGCCGAGGTCAGGCGGAGATTACGCCTGGATAAGCCGGACTTTGCATCCTGCTCTCGGCTTCATGACCAGCTTCTCCCTTTACTTCATCTCCTTCTACTGCTGCATGAGTGCGATTTCCTACACCTTTTCCACGTTCTTCCTTTCGAGTTCGTTCGCAGTCCTTGCCGCATTCACGGGCAATCAAACCTTGATGACATGGAGTACTCTGACCGGGGAACCCATCGTGGGGTTCTCGATAGCGGTCGTTATGCTGGCGATAATGGCAGTCATCACAGCATCTGGTATTTCGATACTTCGTTACACCTTCTACATACTGACAGCACTCTTCCTGGCGGGTAGCTTCACGATCATGGGCGTCTTTGCGTTTACCTCTCACACCGCATATGTCGCCGCATTCAACACCTACAGTTCAGGTCTGGGGTCCACATTCCAGGGGGTAATCGACGCAGCATCCAAGGCGGGCTGGTCACCCGTCTCGAATCCGCTCGCGGCAGTCGCTGCACTCCCCGTGACCCTCATCAGCTACGGAGGCTTCACCTACGCGGCGTACACCGCGGGAGAGCTTCGGCGGGCCGACCGGGCGCTCAACAGGAGCATCTTCGGCGCTCTCATACTAGGACTGGCGCTATGGGCGGGCACGGGCTTCATCCTTTTCAATACCGTCGGATCTAGCTGGATGAACGCCGCGGCCTATCTCGCTAACGTGGCACCAGCGGCCAATCCCCTGAAAGTTTCACCCGATATCATTATGGGTATTGGCGTCCTCGTGGTCAACAATCCATTTCTTTTCTGGACGATATTTATCGGGTTCGTCGCCGCGTACCTCATCTTTTTGCCTTCGTACTTCCAGGTTCTGACCAGGGTGGTGTTCGCTTGGTCATTCGACCGAATGACCCCCGCGTGGCTGTCCGACGTCAACGCTAGAACACACACGCCCGTAAAGGCGATAATCGTCACGTTCTGCCTCGCGGTAGCCTTCTGCGCCGTCTGGGCGTTCGGTACCCTCGCGACGACTTACATCAACAGCACGATTGCCTGGACAGCGATATTTCTGATCCCCTCAGTCGCCGCCATGCTCTTCCCATTCAGGAAGAAGGAACTCTTCGAGAGCGCCCCCGGAATTACGAAGAGAAAGATAGGTGGCGTCCCCCTCGTCAGTCTCGCAGGGGCTTCTCTCTTCATTCTCCTGCTAGTTGCAATAGTCTATGGATATCTCACACCTGCCTTCAGCGGTCCGACCACGCTCCCGGCCATACTCATCTCCTCCAGTTTCTTCATCGTCGGGCTGGTGGCGTTCTACGCAGTAAAATTCTATCGGAAGAGGCAGGGCATCGA
>CAZAMW010000275.1:0-468 GCA_964486265.1 uncultured Nitrosopumilales archaeon
GCCATCTTCCTTTCGCAGATTGCGCCCGCGCGCGTATCGACGCCCATATCCTTTTTCGTGGAATTGCTGGCGGGCATACCGAGCATCGTCTTCGGCTTCTGGGGGCTCATCGTGCTGGGTCCGCTCCTGAAGAGATACGTGGAGTCGGCGATGGCGACCTATCTCGGCTTCATACCATACTTCAGGGGTCCCGTGTTCAGCTGGGGGTTGCCGGCGTCCGGGATCATCCTGGCTCTCATGGTCGTGCCGATTATCGCATCGATAAGCAGGGATGCGATGTCACAGACCCCTCTCGAGTTGAAGGAGGCGGGACTGGCGCTCGGGATGACGAGATGGGAGGTCACCCGCAAGATCGTCCTCCCGTACGCTCGCACGGCCATCATAGGCTCGGCCATCCTGGGGCTCGGCAGAGCCCTCGGGGAGACAATGGCCGTGGTGATGGTCTCACAGTCTGCGTTCAACCTCCTT
>CAZAMW010000275.1:478-1975 GCA_964486265.1 uncultured Nitrosopumilales archaeon
CTACTATCCCATAAACAGCCTGGCCGCCTTCATGGCCCAGACCCTCGACAGCGGCTTCACCGACCCGACGAACATGGAGGTCTACGCGCTGGTCGAGCTGGCCCTCGTGCTTCTCGCGATCACTACCACGGTGAACATCATCGCTAGACTTCTCGTCAGGCAGGGCTTCATAACGAGCGCGGAGCACGTGGTCCAGGTTTGAGCAACGGCGCCGCTCCCTCTGACCCTCGGACCTCGCAAGGGATCGGACGCATCCCATCGAGGAGCGCCGCCTTTCCGATCTGGAAGGACCCAAGGGTAATCTCCAATCACAGGAGGAGGACCGCACTGGACTGGGCGATGAAGGGTCTCGCTGTCGCATGCATCGCCGCCGTCCTTATCCCGCTCGGCGACATGATACTGATGTTCGCGTACAAGGGAATCCAGCTCGTCTCGATCCCGGCGTTCACGACGATCACAGTCGGTTCCTCTTCCTTCGTGAGCGGCGGGCTAGCCAACGCGATAGCCGGCACGGCCTTCCTGATCACTCTCGCTGCGCTGATCACGATCCCGCTGGGCGTGCTCGGAGGCGTGTACATGGCCGAGTTCTCGCGCAATGGGCGGTTCTCCGAAGGCTTGCGCTTCGCCGCCGATGTGCTCGCCGGTAATTCCTCGATGGTACTTGGTTACGTCGGCTATCTTGTGTTCGTGCTCTATTTCGGATGGGGGTTCTCCGCTGCTGCTGGTGCGCTTACGCTTGCCATCCTGATGTTCCCCTACGTCTTCCGTACCACGGAGCTCGCACTCAGGAAGGTGCCTTCGTCCATCCGAGAGGGCGCGACTGCTCTGGGGAGCACCAAGTCGACGATGATAAACCGGTTGACCCTGAGGTTCGCCATGCCGGGCATTCTCACCGGGATTCTGCTCTCGATAGGGATAGGCCTGAGCGAGACCGCCCCCCTGCTCTTCACGGCGTCCTTCTCGAACTACGTGCCAACGGGTGCCTTGACGCACGAGCCCATAGGGTACCTGACATACGTCATCTACGTCTACTCCCTGCTACCCTCGACGGGAGCACACGACCTCGCATACCTCTCGTCATTCCTGCTGATCTGCATAGTCTTGGGGATCAACGTGGTAGCGAGGATAGGATTGAGGCGGTTCTCCAAGGTATAAATCAGGGAGAGTCTGATCGGATTTTGACGAAGGCCGTCGTGATGAACAAAGGAAACCAAGAGATGAAGGAGGGGCAAGGGGGCGTCTCCCTGGCCGACGAACAAGCTGCTTCGTCAGAGACCCTGATCCAGCTGATCGGCCTCAGCGCCTACTATGGCAATATGGAGGTGCTGAGGAACATCAACCTCTCCATCCCGCGCAACAAGATAACGGTCTTCATGGGTCCGTCGGGATGCGGAAAGAGCACACTCGTCAGAACGCTGAACCGAATGAACGATGAGGTCGCGGGTTTCAGAGTCACGGGAAAGGTGCTTATCGATGGCGAGGACATATACGGTCCGC
>CAZAMW010000276.1:0-1973 GCA_964486265.1 uncultured Nitrosopumilales archaeon
CTGATGGCTGGGGGTATCAGAGAGGAGGGCGACCTCGAGAGCGGCACCATCGGAGGAAAGATCCGCAACGCCCAGCTCCAGAAGGTCCCGTACATGCTCGTGATAGGCACCAGAGAGAAGGAAGGGGGGACGCTGGCGGTCCGCTCGAGGGATGGCGAGGTCCGCTACGGCATCAAACAGGTCGAGTTCGTCGCCGAGCTCCGGAAGAAGATAGGGGAGTTCGCCTAGCTCCCTCGAAGCACTCAGCCAGCGGCGCCCGGTACGCGCTCTTCCATCCACCGGTGTACTCGGCAACCTGTTCCGCCGGGACCTTCGAGTGGACCATCCTGAGCTCGGTTCCCCCTTCTTCGCGGTGAGGGTGAGCTCGAGCCTCGAACGCGGACAGCCCTCGGGCGTCCAGGAGCGCCCCGTAGACCCTCAGGGGTCGCCCGTATCGAGGAGAGCCAGCTGGGCGTGGGAAAGTCTCCTTCGGCGTATCTACTTTTGGTGAAGCGAGGTGCGCTATATCGTGGGCTCCACCTGGTCGACCCAGAAGCGGGCTATCTCCTCCCTCGTGGCCACCCAGACGTCGTCGAACCCCTTGACGTACTCGAGGAACTTTCTCAGGGCGACCACCCTGCCCGGCCTCCCGGAGACACGCGCGTGGAGGCCCACCGACATCATCTTCGAGCTGACCTTCGCTTCCTCTCTCAGCACGTCGAAGGAGTCCTTCATGTAGACGAAGAAATCGGAGGAGTTACTGAACCTGTGCATAGGCGACAAGAAGTGGAAGTCGTTGACATCGGGGGTGTACGGCAGCAGCAGAATGCCTCCCGGCGCGACCCTGTAGGGGACATCGTCGTTGTAGACGTCCGAGTCATAGATGAAGTTGCCAAGCTCCTGCACGACCTTCAGGGTGTTCACGCTTGGTTCGCGCGCGTAGAACCCGACGGGCTTCTTGCCCGTCAGCTCCTCGATGACCTCGACTGACTTGGCTATGGCTTCCTTCTCCTGCTCGTAGCTGAAGCGGTAGTGCTCCGTCCAGGTCAGTCCGTGGTCGCAGACCTCGTGCCCCGCCTTTGCTATCGCGTCGGTCGCAGGCTTGTTGGCATGCAGGGCCATGGCGGTGGCGAAGAACGTCGCCCTCGTCTCAAACTTCTTGAACGTGCTCAGAAGCCGCCAGACCCCCACCCGGGAGCCATACTCGTAGCTGCTCTCGTTCCCGACGTCCCGGACCATGAGGTCGACGGGGAGGAACTCTCCCACCCCCTCGACGACGCCGTCGGTGGCCACGGAGTGCTCGGAGCCCTCCTCAAAGTTGACCACTATCGAGAGAGCAAGGCGCTTCCCTCCAGGCCACGAGAAGTGCATCTTCTTGTTACCGTAACCTACAAGGTCCCTCTTGAGCTCGGCGGACACGCTCCCGCACCGAGAGACCGGGCGTGATAAGACTTGTGTCAGGACCAGAAGGCGTCGAGCGTCGTGCTACCCATGATCTCGTCGAAGCTAAAGCCAAGCGAGTCGAGCATCTGGTCGAACATCGAGCTCGCGTACTCCAGGTACTTGTCCACGTCGATGTCGTCCAGTCGGGCCAGGCTGACCGGCTTGACGTTCGGGAGGCTCTTCGTCTTTACGTAGGAGATTATCTCGCCCGCCTTGACCTCCCTGCCTGTGTCCTGAAGCAGCTTCGCGGCCCGCACGTGCTGAGGTGTTGTACCAGAGTATCCCGAGATCGCCTTCCCTATCATGACGTTGAAGGCCAGCTCCTCCATGGGGATATCCTTGTTCCTCAACCGCGAGACGGTCTGGGTCAGAAGCGTCTTGATCTCCCTGCGGGCGCGCTCGAAGTCTTCAGGGGCGTAGACCGTCCCAAGTATCTCGAGAGACTTGTAGAAGGCCTTCTTCAGGAACTCGGGTGTCTGCGACTTCTTGCCAGTCAGCCCCTTGATGTCGGCCGTCCCGTCCTGCAGCACGCCGAAGTAGTTCTTCTTCCT
>CAZAMW010000277.1:0-1946 GCA_964486265.1 uncultured Nitrosopumilales archaeon
CGAGCTGTTGAAGCCCCTGAGGTCCCTCATGGGCGACGAAGACACCAAGGGTTAGTCCTTCCATCGCTCGAGAGAGTAGACGGCCATCAGGTTCTTCTCGATGACGGGCTCGGGCATGCCCAATGACCGAAGCCTCTGCTGGGTCTTCTCTATCATTTCGTCCACCGTAATCTCAGGCTCCCTGAACACTCCGTCCTTGTAGCAGCGCGAACAATACTCGATTGACCTGGTGACACCGTCCATCTCGGTCCCGCCGCCGTTATCGTCGGTCGACATAGGCATGCCGCAGCTCTGGCACGTCGGTCCCCTCGGTATCGCTTGCACGAGCCGGACCGCGCTCAGGGTGCCATTTATCTCTGCTATGGAAAATCTGAATCCGCCGAGCGCGGGTTTACGACACTTATATTGCATATTTTGCATAGCTAAGGCGGGGAAATAGTGTCAGGTTCTGAGGCCGACCTTCAGGCGAGGCGGCGGACTCTTCTTGTCCTGGAAGACATGGCGCGGAGGAACACAGACGCCAGCAGGGTCTTGAACGAAGAGTATCAGGCGCTGCTCTCGAACGACAAGGGGGCCCTGAAGGCCTCGCTCGAGAAGATCAAAAAGGCCGAGGAGGATGTCGTTTCCCTGCGCAGGGCGCTCATACGAGAGCTGGCACAGGTGGGAACCCTTCTCGTCAACAAGGAGGACCTTCTGAGGCTCGCCTTCCTCATCGAGGACATCGTGGGCCACATAAACGGCACGGCGTTCAAGCTTTCGCACCTGAGACGGCCTCTCGTCAAGACCAAGAAGTACAGGGAGCCGCTCACCCAGCTCATCGACCTCCTGATAGAGGAGGTCTCCAAGCAGAACGAGTGCGTGAGGGCCCTTTCACTCAATCCGGACCAGACGATAGAGACTGCATCTCAGATCCAGAAGATAGAAAGCGAGATCGACAACAGGCATCGAGACCTGATGAACGAGGTGTTAAAGTCGGTGAACGGCTACCGAGACCTCATAGCGATAAAGGACGCCATCCAGGCGATCGAGGACACGGCCGACGCCGCCCTCCGCGCTGCCGACTCGACGAGCATCGTCGCGCTGGGCGTCTGAGCTGAAGAGGCGGGCATAGTTGGCGAGCAAGACCCCCACCGGGAAGCTGTTCGAGAACAGGGTAGTCGTCTGGGATATCGAGTCATCCAGGAAGCTCTTCAAGGAGGCCTACTACGGGAAGCCGCTCGGCATACCGAAACCCAAGGACTTTGAGTTTGACGCACCCCTGATTCTGGACCTGATGGAGGGGTACTACCTCGTGAAGAAAAAGAAGCTCAAGGTCGAGGACCAGGAAGGCGGAGTGATGAGGGCGGAGAGACTCGAAGAGGTCTGCACCCGCTCCTATACGGACTTCACCGAGAAGTACCGGGTCTACAGCCTCCTTAAGGAGGGGGGCTACGTCGTGGCACCGGGGATAAAGTTCGGCACGGACTTTGCGGTTTACGAGCACGGCCCGGGGATAGACCACGCACCCTACATCATCCAGGTCGAGAAGGCTAAGAACGGTATAACCGCCATGGACATGGTGAGGTCAGGCCGCCTGGCCACCACCGTCAGGAAGCAGTTCATAATCGCGGTGGTCAGGGAAGAGGGAGATAGGGTCGACTTCCTGTCCTTTGACTGGTGGCGCGCCTAGGAATCTGCGGCGCCGCTTCTGACGATCTCGGCTATCGCGAAATTCGGCCTGATGGTCGTAACCCTGATCCGCGCCTGCTGTCCCTGCCGTCCCGTCGGGATGAATATCACGTATCTCTGGACCCTGGTGACGCCGTCCCCCCGCCTGCTCACCTCTGAGATGGTGACGTCCATCTCGTCACCCACCTTCACGGGCTTTTCCCTGGAGTACGAAGACCCAGAAGAACCGGATTCTGCAGGCCTTTCCTGCCCGCCGCCGCTCTCATCACTCATATCGG
>CAZAMW010000278.1:0-1932 GCA_964486265.1 uncultured Nitrosopumilales archaeon
TACCGAGGCGTTCAACGAGGAGGGCGAGCGGGACGAGCAGGTGATCAGAAACTGGGTGGAGCACTACGGCTTCAGCTATCACCAGATTCACGCGTCGGGGCACGCGCCCATGAAGCGCGTCGCCGAGCTCGTGAACGGTGTCGGGGCCAAGAGAGTCGTGCCCATCCATACGGAGAGGGCGGACCTCTTCCCCTCGATGACAGATACGAAGGTGCACGTACCCGTTAAGGGTCGGCCTATTGCGATAGGCTGACGCTCACGCGAAGAACGCGAACGTGAACGTGAGCAATACCCAGCACGCGGCGAGGAGCGACGCTGCGACGTAGGCCAGGACCCTCCAGTTCCTGGTGATGACCGTCTCGGAGTAGCCGAAGAAGACAGGGAAGGCTGCGAGCAGCAGGCGGGGAATGGAGTAGACGGGGGTCCCCTCCACGAAGAGCAGTGGGACCGAGAGGAGGAACGAATACCCCACGAGAAGCCAGCGGCAGGGATAGTCCCCCGTCCTGGTTAGAAGGTAGATCCCTAGAAAGAAGAATGCCTCGAACACCATGTTCCTCACCGCCCAGTACGCCGAGGAGAGCCTCAAGCCGTGGACGTACCAGAACATCCCGGTGAACGAGCCGACTCCCTTCCCGCTGAAGAGCCACTGCACCTGTCCTACCGGCGTTGTCGAGGCGACTCCCCAGTAGCTGTGCTCGAGCTCGAAGAACAGGAGCGGATTGCCAGTGGCGTTCCAATAGGCGAGGAGCATGACTGTGCCCGCGAGGAACACGGGCAGGACCAAGGACACGAGCGACACGGCAAGCCTGCGCAGACCAGCCCTGTCCCGTCTCGCTGCGACGGTGTAGACGAAGAAGACCGCACCAGCGACGAGAAGGTCGTAGAAGACGAGTCCGGCCAGGCCTAGCGACAGCCCCGCGAGCAGATATCTGCGCTTGACGTAGAGCAAGAGGCCGAGGGAAAGAAGCACGAGGGCCAGGACATCCGAGTACGCTATCATCGAGAAGACGACGTAGACGGGGAAGGTCTCGGCGAGGATCGCTGGACGCAGTCCGAACAGCCTGAGGACCAGCACTGGGAAGACGAAGCTCAGCGCGTTGGTGACGAGCAACGCCGCTGTCCAGTAGGACCCGGTCAAGAAGTGCGTGACGTAGACCAGGAACGGATACAACGGGGAGAACGCGTAGAGCTCCGAGCCCTTGAAAGTGCTGTATCCGGACTGCGCGATGAGCTCGTACTGGACGCTGTCCCAGTCTGTGCTGATGCCGTGGACGAGGGCGACGAACCCCTGCGGGCTCAGCAGATAGGATAAGATGTGTATGTTCCCGTCCGCTATGAGCAGGATGGTGCCCAGGAGGACGGCGACCTTCGCGGCGACAAGGGTCGATACCAGGACCGCGATGTTGCGGCGCGTCAGGGCGCCTTCTCCGAGCGCGACGGCGCGGTCGCGGAAGGGCACATGGTTTTGGACGCTCACTAGATTGTCACTTCGAGGCGGCAGGAGACACAATGCCGACGGCCGGCGTCACGCCCGGCCGGACTTATAGCAGGCACAACAATTGTAGGACAGGAGATCCGAGGTAGCCCGGCTAGGGTTCGAACCTAGGTCACCGGCTCCAAAGGCCAGTATGCTTGCCGCTACACCACCGGGCTTCATCTAGCAGTGCGCTGGTTGCGGCCTAGATAAGCCTCTCTGGCCTCGGTCTCGCTCATCCTTATCTCGTGTCTCGGTTGGGGGAGAAACTTCCTTACCTTGGCGGGGTCTCTTTCCAAGTGCTTTGGACACGGGCCAGAGCGAGCGCTTTGTCTCTTACCCGCTGTCTAAGTTTGTGCGACGAGTAAGACGAGGATATCCGACAGACAGAAGCCCTCCGCTGGGCTAGAGACGCTCAGGTCCGTACGACCAAATTATAGCTAGTGTAGGGTGAAGTT
>CAZAMW010000279.1:0-1925 GCA_964486265.1 uncultured Nitrosopumilales archaeon
GGGCGGAAATCTCTTCTAATTCGGGCAGGCAGGTGGACTTGATCATAGCAGACATGCTCAGCATGAGCGAGGTGCGGAGGGCGGCTTCGGAGTTACTGTCGACGCACTCCAGGCTCGAGGTCCTGCTGAACAACGCCGGAGCAAACTTCACCAGCTCTCAGGAGACCGGGGACGGAATCGAGAGGACGATGGCACTGAACTACTTCTCTCAGTTCCTGCTCACCAACCTGCTACTCCCTGCAATAAGGAAGAGTGCTCCGTCGAGAATCGTCAACGTCTCGTCCGATGGACACTACGGAGCCACGATCGACTTTGAGAATATCAACGGCAAGGGCAAAATGGGTCCGGGCGGACTCGGCGCCTACAGCAGGTCGAAGCTCGCCATCGTGCTCTTCACCTACGAGCTCGCGCGCAGGCTGCGGGGGAGCGGGGTGACTGCCAACTGTCTTCACCCAGGGGCGGTAAGGACGAACATCTGGTCCCATGCGGGAATCTTCCGTCCTCTGACGACGTTTGCATCCCTCTTCATGCTCAGCCCGGACGCCGGGGCCAGGACCTCCGTCTATCTTGCATCATCCCCCGAAGTCGAGGGTGTCACGGGCGAGTACTTCGACAAGTGCAAGCCGAAAAGGTCATCGCGGGAGTCCTGCGACGAAACAGAGGCAGCCCGCCTGTGGGAGCTGAGCCAGCGCATTACCGGCCCTGTGGCTCAACCCACCACCTCCTGACCACCATTCGCTGGCGGCTGTCTTTATCTGCCCAGCCACAGGCTCTCCGGACCCACATGCCCTGGATCGACCTGGAGACCAACAGGACGCTGTTCCTTCGACTCCTAGACCCGCGCCCCAACGAGAAGATCCTCGATGTAGGTGCCGGAAGGGGCGTGGTCGCCGACTTGGTCCGTTCCACGGGGGGCAGTGACGTCTATGCGGCCGACCCCGACAAGGAAAGGATAGCGACGATCCAGAAGGCCTACCCGGCTCTGAAGACCTCCATCGCGAGCGCGGAGAGCCTGCCCTATCCGGACTCTTACTTCGACAAGGTCTACACGACAGCGGCGTTACACCATTTCTCTGACCAGAGAATGGGGGTCAGCGAGTTCGCCAGACTGCTCAAGTCTGCGGGCTTCCTGCTCATAGTAGATATTGACCCGCAATCGAGGCGGGGGAGGACGCTCAGGTTCTTCGAGAATGGGCTCATGCGTTCGCATCTCAGGTTCATGAAGATGGACCAGCTCGCTCAGATGGTCAAAGACCAGGGTGGGTTCAAGACGCTGGTTGCCCAGAAGAACTCTTTCGTCTACTTCCTCGGCTGCACCAAGATGGATTCTTGACAGTCCATCGCGAGGGCTAGCGCGATGGTCACGGTTACTTGCAGACAGGAAAGCATAGCTGACCCAAGGATAATCGAACCCCCTCCGCTCTTTTTAATGCGAGAAACTTGGGGCTGGTCGGATGGCTTCGGGCAGCCGGACGAACGTCCCGGCGTTGGGGGTACTTGTGCTCTTGAACGCCCTCATGGCTGTCATCCAGACAAACATCGCTTCGCTGAACCTCCCGATATCCCTCGAGTTCAATCAGACCCTCTACGGCCTCGGGCTCCTGTCGTCGGGCTTCTTCGTGGCCTATGGCCTGCTCGAGCTACCTGGAGGGTTGCTCGCGTTCCGGATGGGTGCGAAAAAGCTACTGGTAATCGGGGGCCTCGTCACCTCGGTCGCCGCGCTTGTGAGCGCGGCGTCGCCTTCATTCGACGTCCTCATCGTCCTGAGGTTCCTCGCCGGGGCAGGTCTGGGACTCTCCTTCCCTCCGACGGTAGTGCTGCTCATCAGGAACATCAGGGCCGGGTCCACCGGACTGGGGGCTTCGCTGGTCGCCACCTCTTTCTCGATCGGTGGAGGAATCGGCGTCTTCGGGTGGGCGGTCCTT
>CAZAMW010000280.1:0-1921 GCA_964486265.1 uncultured Nitrosopumilales archaeon
AAGGCCGGAGTCTCCGAACGTGGACGCTCCGATTCTCCTTATTAAATGTCCAGCGAGTCGGCGACCGCAGAGACGCGCCACGAGAATCCCCTTCTGACCGCCCGTCGACCGAAGATAAGCCCAAGCCCGACAACGATGAAGATGATGCCGACCACCAGGCCTATCACTCCCAGCAGGACGAATATCACCTGGATCAGGAGGCTCCTGAGAAGATAGAGCAGAAGAAGCCCCACGAGAACCAGTACGACTCCGACCACCGCCGAGGCGCGCACGCATCGCTATCCATGTCGGACCTCAAAAAGGATTCAAGCACGTCAGTCGGAACGTGGGTCGATGAAGGCAAACCCCAGGAGGCGCCGGTTCTACGTAATCACGGCGCTGGTCTTCGCCGCCATTCTGGGCATCGCGGTGTTCATCGTCGTCGACCTCGAGTTCAGCTATGCAAAAATCGAAATCGTGGGGAACAGTCAGGTGTCCTTTGTCGTCTCCTACGACTCGACGAGCGCCACCATCTCGCCCTCGGAGAACGCCACGGTCGAGGTGCTTCCACACGTAAATGTGACGGTCACCGCCATGGTCTCTGCGCCATACACTGTGATTCACTGGGATGTGGCGGGTGCCGTCCCCCACCAGAAAGGTCCGAACGCGATAGTATTCCTCACCGGCGCGGGAGGCTCGACGGTCCAGCTCTCTGTGGAGCTCGGGACAAACGCGTCAGGCTAGGCTGCCTGCGGCTTGAGCATCTCCGCGTACTTCTTGCGGAACTTGAGCACCTTCGGGGTGATGATGACGTTGCAGTAACCCGCCCTCGGATTGCGCCTATAGTATTCCCTGTGGTAGTCCTCGGCCCTGAAGAAGGGCATGCGGGGTACCAGCTCCGTGACCACCGGCTTGCCCCATATCCCGGAGTCGTTCACCTCCTTGATGGCTTCCTCGGCAATCTGTTTCTGCCTCTGGTCGTTGTAGAATATCACAGAGCGATATTGGGTCCCTTCATCGTAACCCTGCCTGTTGAGCGTCGTGGGGTCGTGCACGGTGAAGAATATCTCCAGAATCTGCCGATAGCCGATGACTGACGGGTCGAACGTGACCATAACCACCTCGGCGTGCCCCGTATCGCCGTCGCACACCTGTCCGTACGTCGGGTTCGAAACGGTGCCACCGGAATAGCCTGGCTCGACCCCCGTCACCCCCCTGAGCTCCAAGAAGATCGCTTCGGTACACCAGAAACAACCCCCACCCATTATGGATGTCTCTAGTGGATGTTCAGAAGAGGACATGATTATGGTATGGCCCTCCCAGCGGCGTATAAACACTCGCGCGGGATTCGTCTCCACGAAGATGGGAAAGCATTGGACTCCCGATTCACTAAGCTTAATTTCATCTCCTGGAGATGCTTCCCTGTCTGGGTGGCATTAACCATTTACGCTCCGTTCGCGATACCACATGGGGGCCGGTAGCTTCGAAGGTCGGGGATCAGGACCTAGCTGAAGTTTCCAAGAGGTTCATCCAGCGGGCGCGCCAGAGGCTCAATCTCAGGGGGAACCTCTACTTCATGCCGCCGATCGGCTACTCGATGGCGATGTTGGCGTACTATGCCATTTTCGGGAAGCTCCTTCAGTTCCTTCCCATCGTGTTCTTCCTGGCGGCCATCCCGATTCTTGCCCTTCTCGGCTCCTCTAAGGACATGGCCAGGTCCTGGCTGCCGTTCATCTCTATCCTTCTGTCCTACGAGGCCCTCGCGGGAGTGGTCGGCTCGTACGCGTCGTCAAAGTTTGTGTTCTCACTGTATCCGCTCGACAGATTCTTCTGGGGTTTCAACCTGACAGGTTGGGTACAGTCCACGTTCTACTCCCCGACCATGACGCAGATCACCTCCTTCTTCTACACCCTGCACTTTCCGCTCGTGGTCATTACGTCG
>CAZAMW010000281.1:0-1919 GCA_964486265.1 uncultured Nitrosopumilales archaeon
AGCAGTCGAGTACCTTCGGAGGTCGCCCATCGTGTGCGGCCAGAACATTCTTCTTGAGGTTCTCAAGCAGCTTGGAGTCAAATCCCGCCTCCCAGGTGCTAGCCCTGGTAATGAGGTCCTCCAAGGCTTCTCGTTCCCGCTTTGTCCTGGGGTCTGGCAGGATGCATCCTAGAAGGGCGGCACGACAAGCTACCAGTGGTCGTCTGGCCCACCAAATGTGAAGGCCCGCGATGTGTCCCTGCCTAATCGATTTCTCCCGAGCAGCTTCCCGAGAAATTGCCTGAATTGGGAGGGTCTCTTCGATTAGGCGGCGTTTAGGGGCGGACAAAACAGAGACGGTCACTACCGATGCTCCATATCTGGGTTCCGGGCGTAGTAGACGGGCCGGGTTTCGCGCATGGCCCGAAGGGATGCGATGACGCTTGCCAAGCTGGCAGGGCCAAGCGCCTTTACTCCGGGCCAACGAGCCGGAAGGTAGCCAGGCCGCGTTGGGCTACTTCCTTGCGGTCCGAGGTAGCCGTAGAGTTGGAACGAGTGCCACTTCAGGACCTCTCGAACTGGCGTCCACTCGCTGAAGGATTCCAGGCATCTGGGGAAGACGGTGAGGTTCGCCAGGTGCGTGAAGTGCTCGGGCAGATGGGCGCTACTTTCGTAGATGTGGCAAAGAACGAAGTTCCGATAGTCGCGGGGAGTATGCGACGAGGGGCGGGCCCCATAGGCAGTCCAGAACGCTCGGCTTGCTGGCTCGTCCCGTCAAACCGCGACTCCGTCAAGGATTGAGCGCTTCTGCTCCTTCGGTCGAGCTCGGCGTGTCTTGGGAAAGACCACGGGCACCGCCTTCACAACTTCGGGGTCTACCCAGTAAGAAAAGCGGGCAACCCAGTCGATGATGGGCTTGATGCCCTCTCTCCCGAGGTTGTGCTGTACAAACTCGTCCAGGTCGTGGGCGTTCTCGTCCTTCGGCACGGTTCATCCCGCTGCTCGGTCCAGCGCTTCAGGGGTCACGACGTAACGAACGACCTCCTCGCGCTTGGCTGTGTCCAGCTTGCGCGTAGGGTCGGCCACCGCCTTGACCACCGCCTTCCCCGTGGCATGGAACACGGCGTAGAGCCAGAACTCTGGCCCCAGCCTCTCCGCCATAGTCCACTCATTCGGCGTGAGCCACACCTCTCCCACCGCCGCTCTCCCCTTGACCTCGATGTACCTCACCTCTTGCGAGCCAGGGCTGGTAGAGCGGATGTCAAATCCGAGATTCTCCGATGACACGTCGACGGGAACTCGGCCTGCGCTTCGCTCGAACTGCATGGCCACACCCATCGCTGCTGTCTCCACCTCGTCGTCCCGCACCATCTCCCGTCCACCGTCGTGGTGCGGTACTGGCAGGAGCAGTGCGATTCCCAGAAGGTCAGGTGTGGTGAGGACAAGGTGCCTCTCCAGCGCTAGCTCCCTCTGCCGTTTCTTGAGCCGCCCCTCCAGGTCGGCCCGCCGCGCCTCCTCCTGACGGATAGCGGCGTCCATGTTGGCCCCTCGTTCGGCCTGACGCTGGTACTTCATCGTCTTGGAGACGGATTCTGCGATGAGCGCTTCGAGAGATGTCTTGACATGCGCTTCAGCCACCTCGCTTTCGCGGACCCGCTTGGCGCGAATCTCCTCGAGGTAGGGCTGGAGCGCGTGGTCGTAGGCCCAATCGAGAAGATTGCTCTGGTCAATCGAGGGGGCCACCTGAACTCCGCCCTCACTCTTTCCGGGAACGCAGTCTAGGAGGATGGCGAGAGGCACGTTGCGCGGTTCCTCGCCTTCAGATTGGGCGATACCGAAAGGGCGACTACCGACGATTCTGCCTCGACCATCCTGCACCCTCGCAAGGTAGACGGATATCCACAGAGGTCGAGCCAAGTCGGGGTGGTAGAAGACCGCCC
>CAZAMW010000282.1:0-1906 GCA_964486265.1 uncultured Nitrosopumilales archaeon
CTCCACTTCAGCCCGATACTCTATCTCCTCGTCCCAGTCTACGCCGCCTTCCCGTATCCGCCGACCCTGCTAGTAGTGCAGACCGTGGCGCTCGCGCTGGGGGCACTCCCTGTGTACTGGCTCGCGAAGAAGCACCTCGGGGTCTACGCCGGAGTCGTCTTCCTGGTCATCTATCTCACCTATGCCCCTCTCATCGGCATCAACCTCACCGACTTTCATCCGGAAGCCTTTCTTGTGCCCTCCCTCCTCTACGCGATATATTTCGGACTCGAGGGCAGGTGGGTAACTTCCCTTCCTTTCTTCGCCCTGGCCCTCGGCGTGATCGAGGAGTCCGGGGTACTCGTCTTCGGCGTCGTCGCCTTCTTCTTCGTCTACAACAAGGGATGGAGGAAAAGACGGACGCTGGTCGTCTATCTGGCTGCGGCGGTAGGCTCGCTCGCGTACTCGGCGGTGGCGTCGCAGCTCACGTACTACTACGGCCTCGACCCGACCGGCTTCACCCTAGTCCTCAACTCGGAGAACTACAGCATCCTGGGTGCGACCGCGGCACTCGGCGTCCCTGCGGCCATCATCCGCTCCCCGGCGTCGGTCTTCGCCGCACTCGCCTACCAGCTGCAGTACAAGCTCTCCTTCCTCGTGGAGATGCTCGCGCCCGTGGCCCTGCTGCCCCTTTTCTATCCTGAGGCGCTCCTCATGGCGCTCCCGTGGGTCTCAATAGCTTTCCTCTCGAACTACCCCGGGTACTACGAGATCTACGGCTTTCATCAGGCCTTTGTCATCTTCTTCGTCTTCCCGGCGGCAATACTTGCGCTAAAGAGGATCAAGCTCAGGACCCCGAGGCTCACTGCCAGGGGTCTGCGGGTCTACCTTTCGGTGATGCTCATCGTCGCCATCGCCTTCAGCGTGTTGCAGAGCTTCCCTTCGTCAGTCTACGGTAATTCGTTCTCGCCTTCGAAACAAAACCTGGCCGAAGACCAGATAATCGCTCTCCTGCCGGCCAACGCCTCTGTCCTGACCACCAGCGACATATTCCCGCATCTCGCAAACAGTCTCCAGGCATATACCGTCCCACCATCGATGCTTCGGGCAGGCTACGCCGCCGTAGACGCCGACATACTCGACCACATCGACCCCCAGTACGTGCTGCTGAACATGGGCTCGGGAGACGGCAACATCGTATCCGAAGCCGACGCCATACTGGCCTCGAAGGTCTTCAACGGGACATACGGCCTCCTGGCGTATTCGGACAAGATCCTGCTCCTAAAACAGGGATACACCGGAAGCCCTGTACTTTACAACAACCCCGAAGTGTACAACGCGACGAACCTGGTCTTCGACGCCCGCTACACCACTGCGGAGGCCAACGGCACCCTGTACCACGCCAGAGGCACCAACTGGACAAACGTCTGGTTCGGGCCCTACACCTTCCTGCCTCCCGGAAACTACACGGCTACATTCACCCTGAGAATCACGAGTCCCGTTGCCGCAGGCCTGGGCGTCATCTCGCTGGATGTTGACTATGGAAACCTCGTAACGATAGCGAAACAGGCCCTCAACGGGTCGAGTTTTCCAAACAGCCAGTGGCAGACATTTACCCTCAACTTTTCACTGACCAAGCCCACCTTCCTGGTGCAATTCAGAGGGATGTATCCGACGAACCAGACGGGGATCGCGTTGCAGTCGATAGACATAGCGGAGAATCCTTGAGCGCCATCTGGAACTCCTACTGGCTCAGTCATCCGATTAGACTACCGACCGAAGAGCCGGCAAGCGGCTTCGTCCTGCGGACGATCCTCCGCCAACACGGGAGCATCGAAGGAGTCCACACCGTAGAGCTGGGAGCGGGCAGGGGTGACATGTCGTACCTTCTCGCCAGGCACGGCGCGCACGTGACGCTGGTAGACTC
>CAZAMW010000283.1:0-1901 GCA_964486265.1 uncultured Nitrosopumilales archaeon
GAGCGCGCCAGGGGCTCGAAGGACTCGAAGCCGAACTTCGGCTCTTAGTGGCGAATCCTCTGCGGAGGAGTTTGACCGTCAGCTTTTGAAGGCGTAGCTGTAGCTCGGACTCACGACGCTGCCATTGCTCACGATAAGGTAGTCTCTCTCTATGGGTCGGCCGCTCAGGAAACGGTCGAGGCAGTCCTTCACGCCGTCCGAGTACCTCTTCTGGGCTTCGAGGGTTGTGCCGGAGTAATGGGGGACCATAGCATGGTTGGGCATGTGCCTCCACGGGTGGTCTGGTGGCGCGGGTTGCGGGTACCAGACGTCGCCTGCGTATCCGGCCAGTTGTTCCTTTTCGAGAGCCTCGACTAGGGCCTGAGTCTCCACAATCTTTCCACGGGCGGTGTTGACGAGGTAGGATCCCTTCTTCATTCGGAAGAGGACGTCGCGGTTGAACAGGCCGTCCGTCTCCGGCGTGAGCGGGGTGTTTATGCTGATGACGTCGCACCTCTGGACCAGCTGGTCGAAGGGCGCGTAGTGCGCGCCAAGGACCTGCTCCTCGACCGTGCTCAGGCGCCGGTTGTCGTAGTACAGAATCGTCACGTCGAAGGGCTTCAATCGGATACACACCCTCTGTCCTATCCTGCCGCCGCCCACCACCCCGACCGTCTTTCCCTCGAGGTCGTGAGCTCTGGAGGCGATTTCTGCGATGTCCCACTTTCCGTCAAGCACCTGCTTGTAGGCTGGGAAGTAGTTCCGGACTAGAGCGAGTATGTGCATTATGACCTGCTCGGCAACGCTCACAACATTACTGCCAGTGATCTCCGCCACCGTGATGCCCCGCGAAGCGGCAGCAGCTAGGTCGATGTGGTCGGAGCCGACACCTGCCGTGAGTATCAAACGCAGGTTCGGCGCCTTCGCAATCCTCTCCTTGGTGACGTATGCGGGCCAGAACGGGGTCGTAATCAGTACGTCCGTCGTCGGAAGGTTCTTGTCGAGTTCGGTCTCCTTATCGGTGATGACGACGTATTCAATCCCCTTCCTTGAAAGGAAGTCCCTGAGCCCGAATCCATTCTCAGCTGCACCGAGCAGTTCTGGATTCCTTCTCGCGGCCTCCCCGCCGGGATAAGTGACACCGAGCACTTTCATGGCCTGGACTTTCATGGCTCCGCCTAATACGCTGTTCTATTTGCCGCTGGAGGAATGGATCCTTGTCATGCCTCTTGAGACACGAAGGTTCCCTTGAGGCTCCTTCGCTCTGCCTGGTTCGACCTCGACCTCTGCCGGCTCCAACCCGCTGCTGTCTGCCGGCGCTCTCCTGGGAACTGGCGGAGTCGCCGCCGCAGTTCTGGCGGCCATCGTCCTCGCGCTGAGACGGCACAGGCCCTGAGTGTCCCGCGTCGGGGGCGCGGGACGGTGATTATCGGCAATCGCGAACCTTCTTCTAGTGGCCGGAGCATCATGTGGTGCCATGTCCGCGGGACTGCTGGAGGCCTACCTGATCAGCCGGCCTGGTGACGCGTCAGAACTTGCGGCGGGAATCTTCCTCTCGCTGCTGATCCCCGGCCTCGTCCTTGCGGCACTGTCGCTGAAGCTGGGCAAGGAGAGGCGGGCGAAGCTGCTGGCTGGCGCGCTCGTGCTCCTGGTAAGCAGCGGGGTCGTGTTCTTCGTATCGGACCCCTTCGAGCAGAACTCCATCTCGGTCGGGAACGGCTCGGTGCTGGTGTCGGCACCGCCCTACTTCAGCCTCAACATCACCTCGACCCAGATCGCCCGCGCGTACGTGGTGAACCTCTCCTCCTGGAACGTGTCGGTCACGTCGAGGACCACCGGGACTGCGCTCGGCTCGTTCCGGTCCGGCTACTTCCAACTCTCGAACGGTGCCAGCGCTGACCTTCTGTCCACCGGGAACACGA
>CAZAMW010000284.1:0-1857 GCA_964486265.1 uncultured Nitrosopumilales archaeon
TTCGAGCCGTAGATGGCGAAATTGTAGTAGTTGACAGCGTAGAAGGCATAATGACCCAGACCGAGACTGTGCTACGCCAGGCGCTCGAAGAACGGGTCCGCCCTGTCCTTTACATCAATAAAATCGACCGTTTAATCAAGGAGCTCCGATTAACGCCCGAAAAGATGCAGGAGTGGCTCTTCAACATCGTGAAGGACTTCAACCGCCTCCTCGAGACGTACGCCGAGCCGGAGTACAAGAAGACGTGGCAGGTCGCAGTCGCCAACGGGCAGGTCGCGTTCGGCTCCTCCAAGGACAAGTGGGGCTTCAACTCGGTCATCGCCAAGCAGGCGGGCATGTCGTTCAAGGACATCATTGAGGCCTACACCACCATCGGCCCTCAGGAGCTCGGCAAGAAGCTCCCGCTCCACGACGCGCTCCTCGGCATGGTCGTCAGGCACCACCCGCCGCCCGACGTGGCGCAGAGATACCGTATCCCCAAGATATGGCAGGGGGACCTGAACAGCCCGATAGGGCAGGCACTCCTCAACTGCGACGAAAACGGCCCGATGGTCATGATGGTCACCAACGTCGTCGTCGACCCGGCAGCGGGGCTCGTGGGCACTGGCAGGCTCTTCTCGGGAACGAGAAGTAACGGAGACCAGGTCTACCTCCTGAACTCGAAGAAGGAGGGGAAGATACAGTCGGTCCAGATATTCATGGGCTTCCAGAGGGAGATAGTCGACTCGCTGCCGGCGGGCAACATACCGGCCATCCTCGGCCTTGACATCAGGTCGGGCGAAACTATATCCACCGTGAAGGACGTCGTCCCGTTCGAGTCTATCCACTACGTATCGGAGCCGGTGGTAACGACGGCCGTCGAGGCGAAGCACCCGAGGGACCTGCCGAAGCTCGTGGAGGCGATGCGCAGGCTGAACATCGAGGACCCGAACCTGGTCATCACCATCAACCAGGAGTCGGGGGAGACTCTGATGGCAGGCATGGGAGTGCTCCACCTAGAGATAGCGACGACGATGCTCCAGCAGCAGGGGCTCGAGATAATCACCTCGCCGCCCATCATCAACTACAGGGAGGCGGTGAGAGCGCCGGCGGGCCCCATAATGTCGCGCTCCCCGAACAGGCACAACAAGATATTCATCAAGGTCGAGCCTCTCGACCCGCACATCATCGAGCTCATCAGGAACGGGACGCTCAACGAGATGACCGACAAGAAGGGCATCCAGAAGACCCTCAGGGACAACGGCTGGTCCTCGGACGAGGCCAAGAGCGTCGTGAGCATCGACCCGAAGGGCAACATGCTCACAGAGGAGACCAAGGGCGTCCAGTACCTGCAGGAGTCAATGGACTCCATTCGCGCCGGCTGGGAGGATGTGATGCAGAACGGGCCTCTCGCGTACGAGATATGCAGGGGTGTCAAGGTAACCCTCACCCACTACGTCCCGCACGAGGACCCGGCCCACAGGACCTACGCGCAGCTGATGCCGGCGACGAGGAGGGCGGTGCTTGGGGCAATGATGATGGCGAACCCCACGCTGCTCGAGCCGATACTCGCGATAGAGGTCAAGGGGCCAGCGGAGCTCATCGGGGCGATCATGGGGGTGATCAGCGCAAAGAGGGGCAAGCTCATCAACGTGGAGCAGAGGGAGGTGGTCACCATCATCCAGGGAGAGATACCGGCCTCGGAGACTTTCGACCTCTCGCAGGTCATGAGGGGGGCGACCGCGGGCAAGGCGACGTGGAACACGAGCTTCAAGACATGGCAGTCGGTCCCGACGAACATGCTGCTGCCGATAGTCACGGACGTGAGGAAGAGGAAGGGGCTCTCGCCGGAGCCTCCAAACCCATCGGAGTTCATCG
>CAZAMW010000285.1:0-1776 GCA_964486265.1 uncultured Nitrosopumilales archaeon
CAGGTTCATGCAGAACACATACGGCAAAAACCTCGTTCACATCGTCTTTCCGCAGGAGGGCCAGTACGTGGCCGGGATCAGGGCTAGGAGCAGGGCCGACGGTCTGACGTTCTACCAGCCCGAGCTGTACGCGGGTCAGCACGACGTAGACTTCGAGCAGGCCAGGAAGCTCCTGGCGAACCTGGCGGGCAGGAGGAACCTGGACCTGGGGGAGAGCAGCGGGCTCGCGCTCTACGCCGTGATCCAGATGGTGAACTACGGCGTCCAGGGGAGGTTCGTGGTGATACTCGCCGACGGAATCCAGAAGTACAGACGGATGCTCAGGCAGGCTGAGAAGGACGAGACCGAGGGGAAGCTCGAGGTCACCCTCCAGCAGGCCAGGCAGTACCTGGACAAGTACGCGGCTGTCGTCTGGACGCACCCTGGATACGCGCCGAACGACGAGGGTGTCAGGCTTGTCGTCGCGTCTCTGAGCAACGGGAGCGAGACGCGACCTCTGGAGGTAATGCCGGCGATGGACATCGCGCGTGCTGTGGCGACCCGGCAGCTCTCTCCGAAGCTCACTCAAGCGGTCGACAAGAGACCCAAGAGCGTCCTGCTCGTCTGCATGTCGGGAAACACGTCTCTCAGGATGGCGCAGCTCCTCGCGGAGAACGGGATCAAGAGCCAGAGCCTCGTCGGTGGGATCACCAACCTGGCGCGCGAGAACGGCAAGCCGTTAGCGGCTCTGATAAGGCCGGCGTCGTAGTTCTCACCGCTCTTCAGTTCGCACCCGGAGAGGTCCTGCGTCCGAGGTGACGTCCTATCACCGGCCTCGTCTCAGTAATGTCGGGAGACCTATTCTTGGCACTTGGAAACGCGGGCGGACCGGTGCTGCCTATGGCGCCGTGGAAGGACTAGTACGGCGCCCGGCTGCACACAGTCGAATCCTGAAAACAGTCCTCTCAGGCGGGGACTGCGCCTGGCGCAGATAGCCCACTAGAATCCGGTTGGACTCCGGATCGGTGGACTGCCATGGAGAGAGCGCATGCCGCACAGAGGGGCTCTATCGCAGCTTCGCGACGGCTTTCTCGGCGCCGCCCGTCGAGAGTCGCCATCCGACGGCCGCATAGAGAGACTTGTAGAGGACGCTCATCGTTTCAGCGATGCGAGGGTCACCGTATGACACGCGCGCGTCCACCCTTATGGCGCGGTTGGATGTCTTGATCACGGCGTATCCCCCGGAGAAGAGGCCCGGATTCTTGAAGAGCACCTGACCGACAGCGCCGATGCCGACCTCGAAGCCCTTCGTCGAGAGCAACCCGTTGGCGAAGACACGGACGGCCCGTACGGTTGATTCTGCCGCACCTGACGCGACGTAGGCCTCAAAGCTCTCCATCGAATCGGGTTTCTTCGAGCCCATGATGCGATGGCGGGTGACGACCACACCGTAGCCGGAGTCGTCTCCGCGGCGGAGACCGTCAGAGCAGACCACTCCGAGAACTGGTTCGTCCGCCGGCAACCGTGAGGAAGCTTCCAAGCGACATGACCGCGCGCGGGACTTTCTTAAGCAAATCGGCCGCCGCGCAGGGCGCGTTCGGGATCTGTGATTCCTTTTATCCCCGGGAGAAGGAGCACGCCCGATGCTCGTAGACCTGACGCAGCTGGTCCACAAGGAAATGACGGTCTGGACGAACTATCCAAAGCCGGAGATGACGGTCATGAAGACCTATGAGAAAGACGGATGCTACAGCGACAAGATCTGCGTCGCGATACACGTAGGGACGCACGTTGATG
>CAZAMW010000286.1:0-1774 GCA_964486265.1 uncultured Nitrosopumilales archaeon
AAGCCCGAGCAGTGGCCCCGGCTCGTCGAGCTCGTGAGAGAGCTCGCCGACCACGCGGAGAAGCGCGGCGTCACCATAACGTTCGAGAACATGGGCGGCTGGCAGATGCTCGTCGTCGACGAGAATTCGTTGATACGGCTGGTGAGGGACGTCGGTTCGAAGAACGTCAGGGTCACCTTCGACCCGAAGAACCTGACCCAGACGAGGTACCAGGCCGACATCCCCCGGGCCATCAGGACGCTCCGAGGGCTCGTCGTGCTCAACCACGTGGGCGACGCGATATTCGGCGCGGGACACGTCTCGCCACTGGGGACCGGCACCGTCCCGTTCCCAGAGTACCTGGTTGCTCTCTCGGAGACGGGCTTCGACGGCTGGCTATCGATCGAGGCGATGCACAGGGAAGAGCACTACGGCTTGAGCAAGAAGTACCTAGAGGACATCATCCGCCTCCTGATAACCCCGAAGTGGTAGGTTAACCCCAGGGCTTCAGGACGGCCCTGGCCTTCACCTCTCCCTTCTTCAGCTCCTGCATCGTCTCGTTCACCTCGTCTAGGGGGTGGGTCTCCGTCACAGGGAGCACCTTGTGGCTCACGGCGAGGGAGATGACCTCCCTCATCGCCTGTCTTGAACCCATCAGCGTACCGACGACCTTCTTCTCGTCGTAGAAAGGAAAGTCGGGAACGCCTCCCCATGCTCCCAGTACGATCGTGCCGTCCCGCTTCGTGGCCCTGACGGCCTGCATCGCCACGTCGCTCGAGGGCGCGAAGACTATGCTCGCGTCGACGCCGCCGAGCTTGTTCAGCTGAGCGACCGGGTCCTTCTTGGCGTCTACCGGCGTAGCACCGAGCTCCTCCGAGAGGGCGAGGTGGAGGTCGCTCCTCGTGACCGCGTAAACGTCCGAGCCGTACAGCTTCCCGTACTTTATCGCCATGTGCCCCACGCCTCCCACGCCGAACACGGCGAGCTTCTTGCCGGGACCAAGCGGGACCTTCTTTATCGCGCCGTAGGCCGTCACCCCCGGACAGAATAGCGGCGCCGCGTCGACAGGGTCGAGCTCCGCCGGCAGGGGATAGATGTGGCCGTCGTTCGCCAGGGTGTACTGGGCGAACCCTCCGTCGACCGTCTCGCCCGTTATGTCCCTCTTCCAGCATAGCTGTTCCCTCCCGGTGAGACAGTACTCGCAGCTCCCGCAGGAGGTCCACAGCGGAGAGACCCCTATCTTGTCGTCCTTCTTGACCGAGGTGACCCCCTCTCCGACCTCGGCAACCCTCCCGGCTATCTCGTGGCCCGGTATGATCGGATATTTCGTGGGCACCCCCATGTGCACCCACTCGCCCTCGACCATGTGGAGGTTCGAGCGGCATATCCCCGCGGCCTCTATCTTGACGAGTATCTGGCCCCTCTTCGGCACGGGAGGCTCGACCTCCTCGACCTGGAGCGGTCTGGTCTCTATCTTCCCCACTTTGTGCAGTTGCGCTGCCTTCACCCGGGCTTCACGGCACGATTCCGGCGCGCAGATAGTTCAACTTTGCCGGTGGGCTGACAACGCTTTTAGAAAGGCCGCTCCTCCTCCTCGCGCTTGACCGACACGGAGCACTGGACGGAGGTCCTCTACGAGCGCTACCCGGACCTGTACCTTCCAATCCTGGAGTCCAGGAAGGACGCCGGCGCGGAGGAAGCCGCCGAGGTCTCCAAGCTGATCGAACGCTCGGGAGGCAGGAAGGGGAAGGTCCTCGACCTTGCTTGCGGGATAGGCAGGCACAGCGTCCCGCTG
>CAZAMW010000287.1:0-1755 GCA_964486265.1 uncultured Nitrosopumilales archaeon
ACGGGACGGGCCACGGGGTGGGAATAGACATCCACGAGAGACCATCCATAGGGGCGACAAGCACGGACATCCTAGCAGACGGGGACGTCGTCACCATTGAGCCCGGCATCTACGTGCCGGAAGAGTACGGAGTCCGGATAGAGGACACCGTCGCGGTGGGCAAGGAGGTCAAGGTCTTCTTCGACTACACGAAGGAGCTGCTCGTCCTCTAGCTCGAAGGACCCGCGCCGAAGTCGTAGACGTTCACCGTGGGGGACGACGGGTCTGACCTGAGGGCAGCAGCGACTCGCACGACCTCTCTCTCTGGGACGATCGCATGTATCGCGTGTCCAACCATGTTCTGACTGGCACCCATGGCTCCCCTCGTCCGGGCCGTCTTCAGGAGCCGTGAGACGTCAGCCGATTCGAGCCCGAGGCCGTCAGCGAACGCTTCGCCTGCATGGACGAGGCTTTCTAGAGTCAGCGCCGAAGAACTCTCCAGCGCCTGCACCCCCAGCCTGTTCACCCGGGCTTTCATCTTGGGCGAAGAGAGCATCACGCTCTTATCGTAAGGGGCGAGGGAGGCCGTCACGACCCTCGTGTCGTCGGGTACCGGGACATTCTTGACGACCGCCACGCCGGGCGATCCGGGCTTTACGATGACGCCGGCTCCCCCATACCGGTAGATCACCGACACGGTGCCAAGACCGGTCCTGCAGATGATGTCGGCCGCGTGTGCGTAGTAGGCGACGTTAGCCTTTGATTTGCCGAGGCTGAGGGCCGCGGACAGGGCGTTCACCGCGGAAAGGGCCGAGGCGGCGGAAGCACCGAACCCCTGCCCTACGGGCACCTCCATGCTCTGCTCGATGGTCAGGGACAGGCCCCTATCCGGCAGGTCATTCAGGAGCATCTCGACCGCCATCCGGGTAGTCGTCGCGCGATAGCCTGGGTCTCCATCCACGACGAGTCTCGCGATGCGCGACCGTCCGTCGGGCGACCTTGAGACCGTGACCCGCGTGCGCACCCCCCTCGACAGCATGAAACCCCCACCCATGGCGCCGACCTGGTGAAGGTCGGAAGCGGACGACAGACGGTCCAGAGCGAAGTCGCCGATCGTGAAAAAGTTGGATATGGCGGCGGGGACGTGCGCCTCCGCACGGAGTTCCATCAGGGTCTACGACCAGTGGTCATTGCCTCGCCTGCGACCGGGACCACGATGACGAGCGCGACAATGGCAAGCGCAACATCGTCAGTTAGCGCCGGATATCCGGCGAGCCCCACGACGCCAGGAAGATAGAGGAAGATGGCAGCGGCGAGGGCGACGGCGAGGAGGAGCGACCCGAGTATGACCGTGCGAAGGCCCATCTCGCTCCATTCGGGGAAGGATGAGATTATGGAGGACCGGCCCCTTAGCGGCTTGACCGCGCGGACGAGGAGGTGGACCACGATGATTATGAAGGGAATCATGGTGAGGCTCCAGAAAGCTGTGAATCCGAAGACCAGCGCCTCGGCGGGATACGCCGCTACCAGAGGCCCCACCGCCGTGAACACGGATGCTCCGAAAAACACTATCGAGCTCGCGGCGATGAGGTTTCCAAGCGTCACGAAGGAAAGGGTCGCGGCTACGAAACCGCCCCAGGACCTGTATCTCTTGACGAACCATCCGAACAGAAGGAACGCGATGAAGTTCGCAGGCACACCCGCTATGAGACTGAGAGCCGGATTGGTCGATCCCGTGGCGGTCAGGAAGAAGGTGTCGCCGATGAAGGTTCCCAG
>CAZAMW010000288.1:0-1752 GCA_964486265.1 uncultured Nitrosopumilales archaeon
CATCTCGGGGAAGTCTTTGACCTTCAGCCCGTCAAGCCCTAATGCATCGCCTATGGTCGCTGGCCTGAGCCCCGAGAAAGCCATCAGCGAGACAGCGACCTTCACCCTGAGCGGAGCGGCGCATGGTCGAAGAGCGACTGGACCTGCTCCGGCCTCGGCACCGCTTCCTCCATGTAGCTGTCTTCGCTCTCGGGGATGTTGATCCTCTCATCCAGCTTCGTGCCGTTGAACCTCGCCCACGACTTGACCGCCTTCACGTACGAGTGGATGGCGACCCCCGAGACTCCCTTCTCCTCCAGGTCTGAGACCACCGTCGAGACGAAGGTCATGAGCTCCGTCTTGTTCATCGCCCCTATCTCAGCGGGCGTCACGCGGCACAGCTCGTCGCAGATTCGCCCCATCCTGAGGAAATAGTGCGAGCCGGTGTTATGGGAAGCCCTCAGGACGTTGGCATGCCACGCCCTGAACGTGGGGTCGGACTCGAGGAGATGCGAGTACTTGGAGACGCCTCGCTCCTTCCTCCTCCCCTTCTCGTTGGCCATGCCCTTCAGGACCTGCTTCGCATTTAACGCCGGGCATCGAACCGGATTAGGAGCGGGCCCGACGGGAATCGAACCCGTTTAGGGGGATACCTGACCCTCGGGTTAAAAGCCCGATGCTCTACCTGATTTCTCTCCCGTGAGGGAACTAAGCTACGGGCCCGCCGAGAGTGCTGGCTCGGGCTCCTATTTTATTGCATTCGCCGTTCGTCAGCCGTCTTCCTTTCTGCCCAGCAACACCGGCACGATGAGAGATATCGCCAGCGTCGCCAGGATTATCAGCGAGTAGACGACCGTGTCGATGATGCCGCTGGAAAGAGCCACCGAAGCTATGACTATGCCCACGGCACCCCTCCCGCCCAGCGTGACCGCTATCCGCCTTGGCCCGCCTCGCTCCTTGATCACGCGTCTGGCGGCGTAGTAGGTGAGAAGTATCGAGAGGACGAGCGTCACGACTATCAGGATGCCGACGCGCGGGATGAGCGAATAGCTGGACGCCGGGATGTCAGCCTCCAGACCGGCGAGTCCGAAGAAGAGCGGGATGAAGAACGCCCTGTTTATCCGGGTGAACGTAGTCGTGACCTCGCTAAACGCCTTCCTCCCTATTAGACCGTCGTGGACAATGAGACCAGCGAAGAAGGCCCCTATGATGAAGCTGAGGCCAATGGCCTGGAATATGGCCGCGATAGAGAGCCCGACCAGTATCAGCGCTGCGTAGGACATGTCCTCTCTCCGGACGGCCCGACCAACCTTCTCTATTATGCGTCTAAACGTCTTGGGTTGGTAGTTCAGCAGAACGTCCACCGCAATGAAGGCGGCGACAAAGATGGCGGTGTAGGCCACCACCGATAACGTGTCGAAGATCGGACTCGAGATTGTGACGAGTAGGATGAAAGCTAAGATGTCCGTAATCGCGACGGTCGAGAGGATTATCCTGCCACTCTCCCTCTCAAGCATGTTGTACTGCATCACCAGCACCGAGATTATCGATATCGACGGGACTGCGATGGCAAGGGCGGTCACAAGGTCAGAGGCGAGCCCGAACGGGAAGAGGAACACGGCGAGCCCGAAGACGGTCAGCATCGGAACGAGGAACGCCGTGCCCATGAACAGCAGGCCGTGGTCGATGTGCTTCTTCAGGCTCGCCGTGTTCATCTCGAAGCCTATGAGGAATATGATGAAGAAGAGGGAGACCGACGAAACCGCCTGGACC
>CAZAMW010000289.1:0-1745 GCA_964486265.1 uncultured Nitrosopumilales archaeon
TGTACTGGACCCTGTAACCAGTGAAGATCCTCGTGCTTCCGTCGTCCATCCTGAAGGGAAGTTACACCATCACCAACCACATGGTCATCCTCAGAATAGACTACGTCCCGTGGTCCAGCTTCAGATACTTCGCGGCGATATCGATCTGCTCGAGTGCGTTATCGAATGGGTCCGTGGCTTGAGGGGGCATGATGACAAGAGCTTTTCATTTTATTTACAGCTTTCGGACCTGCCCCGAGGAGTTTATCCTGACGTTCAGCTGAAAAGGCGGTCTGGTACCTCGACGACTCAGCAGCTCCGCTTTACCAACCCCTGGCGTTCGGGGGCAATCGCTGCGGCGACGACCAAACATCCCGGCGCAGCAAAGGTGTGACCAGGGCGAGTGAACTCCCGAGGCAGATGCGGACGAGGTCGCGGCCGGCGTGGAGGCCGTTTTGATCGTGTCGACGGCGCCTGCCCGCCAGTGAACCCATCGACGTCCTCCGAAAACACTTATGACACGCTGGGCAGTGTTTTCCACAATGCCAACAGTGCTGCTGTCTGAGATGGCTTGGCCCGACGTCAAGCAGGCCATAGAGGAAGAGCGGATAGTCATACTGCCGGTGGGTTCGACCGAACAACACGGCCCGCAGCTCCCTCTCGACACGGACATCGTGAACTCATTCGAGATAGCCAAGGCTGCCGCCGGGAGGACCGGATGCCTCGTGGCGCCACCTCTCTACTATGGGATCACCCCTCACTGGATGGGCTTCCCCGGGACGATGTCCATAGACTACGAGACTTGGATCAGGTTCGCCACGCAGATCTGCCAGTCCTTGGCCAGGCACGGCTTCAGGAAGATAGTGATTCTGAACGGACACGGCGGAAACGCCGCCGCCATCCAGCTCGTCGCGCAGAATGTAGCAGAGTCCAGCGAGGGAAAGTGCTCTCTGGCAGCGTTCTCCTACTGGGACGTCGCCGCAGACCAGGTGAACGCCCTCCGCAGGTCCCCGCCTGGAGGGATGGGCCATTCCTGCGAGCTCGAGACATCCCTGCAGCTGCACCTGCGGGAAGAGCTCGTGAAGATGGACAGGGCTGTGAAGAACCCGCGCACCAGAGGCTCGGACTTCGAGTCGGTGGACATGATGGACGCCAAGAAGTACGTCCTGTTCTACAGCGTCGGGGGTGGCGGGGCCGCGTGTGAACCGGGAGAATCAGGCACTCTAGGAGACCCGACGGTGGCGACGAAGGAGACAGGGGCGAAGTTCTTCGACGCGATCGTGACGCAGACGGCCCTCGTACTGAAGGATTTCGCGGAACGTTAGAGCGAAAAGGGGTTTAAGAGTGGCGACGCGTCTCGCGAGGCCATGCTCCGGAAAAAGCAGGTCTCGGTCATCGGCTATGATGCCGAGCTGTGCACCAAGGCGGCGTACGATGCGGCGTATCGCGTTGGCTCGGCGCTGGCCAAGAGCGGCGCTGTGGTAATCAGCGGGGGTCTCGGCGGGGTCATGGAGGCTGCAAGCAAGGGTGCTTCCGACGCCGGTGGCCTGGCGGTGGGCATCATCCCTCCCGAGGACGTCTCGTCGGCGAACCGCTACTGCGGAGTGGTCATCCCCTCCGGGATGGGGTTCGCCCGGAACTTCCTCGTAGTCAACTCCGCCGACGCGCTCGTCATCATAGGAGGTGGGGCGGGGACGCTGACGGAGGCCGCCGCGGCGTACGGAAAAGGGAAACCCCTGGTCGCGGTCAAGGGGACGGGCGGTGTC
>CAZAMW010000290.1:0-1728 GCA_964486265.1 uncultured Nitrosopumilales archaeon
GACCGGGGGAACATACACAGCGATCAGGGAGTCCGGCGTCCAGGTACGAAGCCTCCAAGACGACCTGAACCTCCCGCAGGCGCTCTCCGGCAGGGTCAAGACGCTCCACTCGCCCCTGTTCGGGGCGATACTGGCGAAGAGGACCCCCGACCACCTGGCCGAGCTCAGGGCGATGAAGGTTGACCCAATCGACATGGTCGTCGTCAACTTCTATCCGTTCGAACGGGTCGCTTCCGACCCTAGCTCCGACGACGAGACCGTCATCGAGAACATCGACATCGGAGGGCCATCGATGGTGAGGGCCTCGACCAAGAACTTCCGCTACGTTACCGTCGTGCCCTCCCCAAGGCACTATGCTCCCGTGCTGGCCGAGCTGAAGGCCAACGGAGGAAAGACCAGCCTCCACTTGAGAAGGAGGCTGGCGGTCGACGCCATATCGATCACGGGGGCGTACGACGCGGCCATCTACAACGGGCTCTGGAGGAGGTTCGAGGGAGTTGGTGTGCTGCCGTCGAGGCTCCTGCTCTCTGCCACGAAGTTCCAGGACGCCAAGTACGGGGAGAACCCCGACCAGAAGGCGACGATCTACTCGATAGACGGCTCGAAGAACATGACGAGCTGGCAGCAGCTCGCAGGGGACACCCTCTCCTTCAACAACTATCTCGACATCGGGAGCGCCCACGCCATACTCGAAGGCTTCGACGATACGCCTGCGGCCGCCACGGTGAAGCACGGGAACATAAGCGGGTTCGCCTTCGCGCCCACCGTCTCAGAGGCCTATGAGCTAGCGCATTCGTGCGACCCGGAGGCGGACTTCGGAGGCACGGTGATCCTGAACCGCGAAGTGGATAGGGAGACCGCCATGCTCATCGGGAAGAACGAGGGTGTAAAGGACTCCTCCGTCTACACCGAGATCGTGATCGCGCCCGGCTACCAGCCCGAGGTCGTCAGGGCGCTGGAATCCAAGCAGAAGAAGAAGATGAGGATAATCAAGGCGACCGGGCGCTCGACGTATCCCTACGACATGAAGGTGATCGAGGGTGCGGTGCTGCTGCAGGAAGAGGTCGACTACAGGAAGAAGCTGGACCCCGAGAAGCTCACAGTCCCCACGAAGGCGAAGCCCGAGGTGGCAACGCTCGCCAAGCTCCTGGCAGCCTGGGAGGTCGTGAGGCGGGTCCCATCGAACGGGATAGTCGTCGCAGACGGAAGGTACGAGGACGCCGCCCTGACCCACTTTTGGACCCTCGGCGTCGCCAGCTTCCGGAAGAGGAACGGGGCCGTGCGAGTTGCGCTGATGAATGCAGGCGAAAGGACTCAGGGGTCAGTCTGTGCTTCGGACGGCTTCTTCCCGTTCACGGACAACATAGAGATGCTGGGAGCGGCGGGAGTGAAGGCGGTGATCCAGCCCGGCGGTTCCGTCAGCGACCAGGACATCGTAACCGTGGCAGACCGCTATGGGATGTGCATGGTCATGACCCACACGCGCGCTTTCAAGCACTGATGGTCTTCCTCAGGACCCGCATGTGCCTGACGGACGCATCGAGGTCTTCCTTGCTGGCGACGTCCCTCCTGCTTCGCAGCGGGCCCCTCAGAGAGTCAACCCCCGAGAGGGAGAGCTCCCTGGCCTCCTCGACCGAGGGAGCGACGCCCACGAGGGCCACAGAGCGCGACGCCCCCATGTAGGTCCCGCCCGCCCGGAGCGTCACGTCCATGGGATAGACCATGAGC
>CAZAMW010000291.1:0-1727 GCA_964486265.1 uncultured Nitrosopumilales archaeon
TATCTAGGGAGCGTCGCCGGGCACGCCTCACGCATGGCTTCTAACAGGAGCAGGCGGCTTGCCCTGGCAAGCCTCTTCGGAGTATTGATCCTCGTCACGATGGGCTTCCTGCCTGCCCCGACGTCCGATTTCCTGATTGTTTTCGAGGCGTTCTTCCTCGCGCTCAGTTTTCTCGTCATAGGGAGGGGCGGAGCAACCTACGTGGGCATCGTGGCTGGGCTCTTGATAACGACGGTGAAGCTCTCCTTCTTCCCCTACGACCTCGCGTTCTCGGTCCTTTTCGGAGTGCTCGTAGACGCGACCGGTCTTGCCCTCAGAGCCAAGACGGGCACGACGGCGAGGACGGCGAGGCTAGTGGCGGCGATGACGGTCAGTACTGGGATAGTCGGCTTCTCGGCGTACTACATCACGGCCGTGGTGACCAACGTCGTTCCGAACGAGGTCGGCCTAGACGCCTCTGTACTGGCATTCGGTATCGTCAGCGGCGCCGCCGGAGGATATGTGGCGGCCCGGGTCTGGAACAGATACCTAAGCTCGAGGTTCTGAGCGCCGTGTTTCCGTGAAGGACATCTGGCGCGCTTAAATGGCCAGCGGCCCGGACTCAGGAAAACAAATGAAGATCCGCAAGGCGCTTGAGCGGTTCGAGGCGTACGGCTGGGAGACCCCGACCTACGAGATAGCCGAGAAGACGGGGCTCCCGCTGGAGAAGATAGTCAGACTCGACACCAACACTTCGCCCTTCAAGCCCGAGGTCGCGCTCTCAGACCTCGCACGCAGACTGAAGGACGCTGACGTGAACCAGTATCCGGACACCTCCTATCATGCGCTCCGTCTCGCCCTCGCAGCGTACACCGGGAAGGACAAGGACAGGTTCGTGGTCACGAACGGCGCGGACGAGGGCCTCGACATCATAACCAAGGTCCTTCTCAACCCGGGGGACGAGGTAATCATACCTACCCCAACATACCCGATGTACCGGATAGTCTCGCAGATAATGGGAGCAAGGATTAGGGCTGTGCCGAGGAGGAGCGACTTCGGCCTGGATGTCGATGGGATGCTCGCTGCCGTCGGGAAACGGACGAAGGTCATCTTCCTGTGCAACCCCAACAACCCAACCGGGAACTTCAGCCCGGAGGATGAGGTGGAGAGGCTCGCCGGGAAGAGCGGTGTCGCGGTCGCCGTAGACGAGGCGTACTTTGAGTACTGCGGGAGGAGTGCGATAGACGTAACGGACAAGCTCGACAACCTCATCATATGCAGGACGCTATCCAAGGCGTTCTCGCTGGCGGGGGCGAGACTCGGATACCTGGTCGCAAAGAGAGAGACCATCGACGAGCTCAATCTGGTGCGGCCACCCAACAGTCTGACGGTAATCTCTCTGATGCTCGGTCAGACCGCGCTTACCAGGCTGGGCGAGATGAAGAGGCACGTTGGAGCAACCGTAAAGGAACGAGTGAGGCTCTACGAAGGGATGAAGTCGATATCGGGCATCGAGGTGTTCCCGAGTCACCAACTTCATCCTCTTCAGGGTCAAGAAGATGGACGCAGACCGGGTCCACGCAAGTCTGATAAAGAGAGGCCTGGTGCTTCGGAACCTCAGCGCTGTGGATGGGGTGAAGGGGTGCCTGCGGACGACGGTCGGAACCCCCGAAGTGAACGACAGGCTGCTGGACGGGATAGACAGAGCCACCCGCTGAAGGAAGCGCTACGCTTATGAGGGCACAGAA
>CAZAMW010000292.1:0-1724 GCA_964486265.1 uncultured Nitrosopumilales archaeon
ATGAAACATCGCCACAAATGTGGGAACATGCTTCCTAAATTCAGGCGGATTCTGTCCCCACGCACCGACCGAATCAAATTCTCTGCAGCACCGTAGCAGCTCGACCAGCCAGTCTTCTTCGACTCGCTGATCGTCATCTACGAAACAACAATACTCAGCGCCGTTCGCTTCCCGCACGGAGCGGTTGCGCGCTGAGGATATTCCCGTGCGGGTTTCCAGATAGTATCTGACGGGTAATCGGCTGCTTGTGGCGAACTCCTCTATGAGATCTTTCGTTCTCGGCTGGTCATTATTCTCCACGACGATGACTTCGACGTGGGCGTCATAAGGAACCTTCATTGCGTCGATGCTTCGGAGAAGGGTGATGATCCCCTCAGGTCTGTTGTGTGTGCAAACGCAAATGGCTATCTCCGTCATTTCGCGTCGCATTGACCACATGAATGCAAGTCTTTCGATACTCCAAATGCAGCTATCACTGTTCCGATTACTGCTACCAACAGGGTAATCCCAACCACTATCGGGGTTGGAGCTGTCCCAGGAGTCTGCGACCAACGGCGTCACGCCTCCTTGTTAGTTACCAGATTCACCCCTTATTCGATTTCGTTCCTGCGTTTCCGAAATTCGTCGCGATAGTAGAAGGCCCAGATCTCTCTGCACATGCGTCTCAACAACCTGCTCGTGGGCGGTCCGATAGGAATCTTTCTGGCTAGCCACCTCAGAGGAGCAATGGTGCATCGGTTGACCGCCCACCGGCTAAGGGCGTTTTTAAAGTACATCTGCGGCGTGCGTGTGAGTTGCCGCCAGCCACCAGTGAACCTTGCACCCAGGTCCCACCACGCCTCGTCTCGGTAGAGCGGTATTTTGCCGTAGTAGTCAGCGAACACTCGTCCATATCCCTTTCCCTCAGCGATGATCTTGTCTACGCTGTCAAGTGGTCGCATATGAAAAGCGATTGCGTCACGACAATAGACCAGTTTCATTCCGAGCTCGACGAGCCGAAAAGCGAGATCGATATCCTCGTCCAGCGGCAGCCCGGTACGGAACAACCCCCCGGAAACGAGAAATTCCTTTTTCAAAGACACATCAGCCGTAGCGAACTTGGAGACGGGGACAATCGGTACCCCATCCCTTGTAAAAGACGTTTCAGCGTTGTCCAGCGAACTCCTGCGAAGCTCGACGCGGGTTCCGCCAGGAGTAACCCGACCAATCACCGCCACTTCTCGCTGGGGGTACCGACGATGAGTATCAAGATGGAGCTCTACATGTTGCTCATTCACGACGATGTCTGAGTCAAGCAACAGCACGATTCTTGAACGGGCTTCCTTGATTCCTAAATTGCGGGCGGCTCCTGCATAGCTGTTTGGTTGCCAGAAGTACTTTATGCAGGGATTTGCATTCGTATCGAACTCGGCTACCATCTCACGGGTCCCGTCCGTGGAGCCGTCGTCCACCACAACAATCTCGAAATCTTCCTTATTGATGGTCTGCTTGGTTAGCGACATAAGTACGTCTCGGAGAATTTCTTTCCTGTTGTAGGTCGGAACAACCACGCTTATCGCCGGGCTGCATAAGGGATTCATAAGAGCGCCTCTTGCGCGTGAAGGTGCCTCTGACAGCAGTTCATTCGGGTACTTGCCGTGATGGCGGCCGCCAAACTAAGCCGCGGTTTCCAGCCCAATTCTGCCTTCAGCTTTGCGTTCGTAAACCGAAGCGGCTTGTAGCGT
>CAZAMW010000293.1:0-1706 GCA_964486265.1 uncultured Nitrosopumilales archaeon
ATTCGACGACATCCTGGCGGAGCTTGACAGAGAGGAGGCCAGGATCCGGGTCAGGACTGAGATGCGACGTTTTGGGAAGCCTACGACTGTGGTCGAGGGGCTCAAGATGAACGAGAAGGACCTTCAGGAGCTCGGGACGAAGATGAAGAAGATCCTCGCGACGGGAGGGACGGTGAAGGACGGCGCGATAATACTTCAGGGCGACCACAGGGACAGGGTCGTCGAGATACTCGTCAAGCAGGGATTCACCGAAAGCTCGATAGAAGTAATCTAAAGGCGCTCGCGAGGTCGAGGAAGCTGGGTAATCCTTAATTGCGAAGCTAGGAGGCGACCCCTAGCTTGACCGGAGTCTTCGAGTACGTCGTCTTCATGTTCTTGATTTCGGCCGTGGCCGGCCTCATCGGGGCGCTCGTTGGCGTGGGTGGAGGGGTACTCGTGGTACCAGCTCTGACCCTCCTGTTCGGTGTCCCCATACAGTATGCCATCGGCGCCAGCATCGTCTCGGTGATTGCGACCTCGAGCGGTTCCGCTTCGGCGTACGTTCGGGACAGGATAACCAACATCAGGATCGGGATGTTCCTAGAGATTGGCACAACCCTTGGGGCCGTCACCGGCGCGGTCAGCAGCATCTTCCTCGTTAGGACAGGATACTCCTGGGTCGTCTTTCTCCTATTCTCGCTCATGCTGGCGACTTCGGCATACAGCTCGGCGGTGAGGATGAGGAGAGAGAGGAAGGGAGTGGAGATGATCAACGAGGAGCCGAACAGAGTGGCCGACGCTCTAAATCTGAAGGGCGAATACTACGACAAGGCGAGCGGCAAGACCATAGGCTACGTGGCAGACAAGGTCTTTTCTGGTTTCGGGGTGATGCTCCTTGCGGGCCTTCTTTCTGCGCTGCTCGGAGTCGGTGGAGGTGTTCTGAAGGTCGTCGGCATGGACAGTTTCATGAAGCTTCCCTTCAAGGTCTCAACGACGACCAGCAACTTCATGATCGGGGTTACCGCCGCGGCGAGTACCGCGATATACTATATCGCTGGATTCGTGAACCCGTTCGTGGCAGCCCCGGTGGCTGTGGGAGTGGTCATCGGCGCATACGGTGGGACGAAACTACTCTTGAGGACGAAAGCCGGCCCTCTAAGATGGATCTTCATCGCGGTGCTCCTGGTCGTCGCTGTCGAGATGGCGAGGCAAGGGATACCATGACAACCGAAGGCTCCGGCCGGACCATCGACATGAACGGCATCCTCAGTGACATCTTGAAGTATGGGGTGGTGGTCAGCACTATCCTTGTAGCGCTCGGGATAGTGCTGACATTTGCTTATACGCCGACGGGCTTCCCCGATTCACTTCAACAGATCATCTCGACCAACTACGGAATGCCTACAACCAGCCCGGCAGACCTCTTCACCGGTCTCGGGGCAGCTAACCCTTCTTCGGTCCTGCAGCTCGGTCTTATCCTGCTGCTCGCGACGCCGGTCGCGAGGGTCGCAGCCTCTGCGGTTATCTTCATGCTGGAGCACGACAAGAAGTATGTGCTCATCACACTGTTCGTGCTTTCGGTCCTGCTTGTCAGCACGTTCGTCATCGGCCCGCTTGAGGCCGCCGCAGCGCGCTAGCGCACGACGAGAACGGAACAGTGGGCGTGCGAAATGACGCCGCTCGAGACGCTCCCGAGGACGAGCCTCTTGAACCCGCCGAGTCCCCTT
>CAZAMW010000294.1:0-1692 GCA_964486265.1 uncultured Nitrosopumilales archaeon
CTCAGCCGAAACATCCGCCGCTTACCTTGTGGCAGGACGCCGATGACCCTTCTTGCGACGATTCTCTCGCCGTCGTAACTCTGCACGAACTCGCCTACATTGACCATCTCGATAGGCCTCTGCGAGCCGTCAGCCATCGTGATGAGGGTACCAGCCGGAAGGCAGCCGGGAGGCAGGTCAATCACCAGATAATCGAGCTGGCCCCACTCCACCTGCGTTATGAGCTGACGGACGGCACCCGCGACCATCGGCCCCCTCCACACCAGCGCCGTCTCGTCCTTGTAAAAGAAGCCGAGCGAGGCGACCTTGACCCCCCGGGAGACGGGGGGAATGATCGTGCTCTCTTTAACGTCGGGACGGTCCCGGATCCCCATCATCAGGGGGATGTTGGGTCCGTAGACGTCCGCGTCGAGCAGCCCCACCTTCGCTCCCGATGCGGCGAGCGCGAGCGCCACGTTTACCGCGACCGTCGACTTGCCGACGCCGCCCTTGCCGCTCGCGACCGCTATCACGTTCTTCACCCCGGGGAGGGCCTCCGCCGCCTGCGGCGTGCGGCTCGAGGGCACCTCGGCGGTGACCTTCATGTCTACACGGGCGACCCCCTTGACCGATGACGCGGCGTTGCGGGCATCCTCCTCCATCTTTGAGCGGAGAGGGCAGGCGGGGGTGGTCAGGTTGAGCGTCAGACGGACGACGTCGCCGTCGACCTGGAGGTCGCGCACCATGCCGAGAGACACGATGTCCCTGTGCAGCTCGGGGTCCGCCACGGTGCCGAGCGCCCTCATGACGTCGTCCTTGGAAACCATTCGAGAAAAAACGTCCAGAGCTCCGATTAAACCCTTCGGAGGAGGACTGGACCGACCCTCCCTAGGTTTCATAAACAACCCTCGAGTGCCACTGGTGCTCAAAAATGGATGGTGCAGTTCAGATCCTTCCGCTCAAGGGGATGCCGCGCGTGAGGCCTGGTGACAGGCTCGCCGCTCACCTGCTCCGCTCTGCGGCGGAGAGCGGAGTCACCCTGGAGGATTCTGACGTCGTGGTCGTGACACAGAAGGTCGTCTCGAAGTCCGAGGGCAGGCTGGTAGCTCTGGAGAGCATCAAACCCAGGCCGCGTGCCATCAGGCTGGCTACGGAGCTTGGGAAGGACCCCAGGACGGTCCAGATGATCTTGGGGGAATCGAAGAGAATCATCCGACAGGGGCACGGAGTCCTGATAGTGGAGACCCATCATGGCTTCATATGCGCCAACGCCGGGATAGACCAGTCCAACGTCGAGGAGGGGTATCTCGCGCTGTTGCCCGTAGATCCCGACGTGAGCGCTAGGAAGCTGAGGAAGTACCTTGAAAAGTCGACGGGGAAGCGACTTGCGGTCGTGATCACCGACACGTTCGGCAGGCCGTGGAGGAACGGGCACGTCGACGTCGCGATAGGCTGTTCGGGGATCGCTCCCCTCGAGGACCTCGTGGGCACGACAGACCCCTACGGGCACAAGCTCCGGGTCACTCAGCCTGCCCTGGTAGACGAACTGGCGGCCGCTTCTGAGCTCGTGATGAGGAAGCACTCGCTGACCCCTGCTTGCGTTGTGAAGGGACTGCAGTACCGCCGGGGCTATCGGGGAGTGAGGAGCATCCTGCGAGACCCCAAGCTGGACCTTTTCCGATGATGATTGCATGAAAGTCGTGGCTCTGGCGG
>CAZAMW010000295.1:0-1687 GCA_964486265.1 uncultured Nitrosopumilales archaeon
ACTCCGGTCTCTTCACGGACTCGGAGCAGGCCTTTCGTCTCGACGATTTCTTCAAGACTCACCCCGAGGGCGGCGCGCTCGTCATATCCCTGAGCAGGGTCTCCCCGTTGAACCGAAAGATGACCGTGGAGCTAATCCTGTCGAAGCTCGTGGAGCTTCTCGAGCACAGGACCATCCCTCCGGTCTTTCTTCTCTCCGAGGAGGCGCACCTGTACCTGCGCGAGACCTACTGGGAGGACCTCATCACTCGCATGAGACACTTCGGCGTATTCACCACCTTCGTGACGAACCAGCCGGACGCGATCAAGCCGGAGATCTATCGCCAGGCCGACAACATATTCCTCTACAACTTCTCCAACGAGGCCGACCTGGACCTCGTGAGCCGGGCCTCGATGGTGGATACGGACACGGTCCGGTCCATCGTCAGGACGCTCCCACCCAGGATGTGCCTGGTGCTGGGCCACGCCGTGAACAACCTTCCCATCCTCGTCAACGTGGACGAGTTCGACGCACCCCCGAGCGGGATTACCCGCAGGTTCTTCGAGCCGCGTGCGGAGCTGGCCACCCTTGCAAGGTGAATCGGCCTCCACAAACTATATGGGGCAGAGTTGCGGGGCCGACTCATCAAATTGAGCGAGGAAGAGTCAGAGCCGTCCGGGTTCAAGTCCACGCTGATAGGCGAGGTCAAGCTGACCGATTCGTCCACTGTCCACGTCTCCACCTTCGACGGAAGAGACGGCAAGAAGCGGGTGGACATCAGGCTCTTCCTCAGCGGACAGCGGTACACGGGACCCACTCGCAAGGGAGTCTCCCTGCCCATCGACCAGCTGCCACAACTAAGGGCGCTGCTGGACCAGGTAAAGTAGCAAACATTCGGCAAATGTTTAAAGCGCATTCGCTAAAAGGCCACGACGCTTGGAGAGCAGCCGCCAGGATTCTGTAATCAAGATAGCAGGAGAGGTGGTTGCGAGCGAAGACCCCGGCAGGGCGCTCAAGGTCTGGCGCGAGAAGCTAGCGATTAAGCAGGTGCAGCTCGCCAGGAGCCTGAAGCTCTCTCCCTCCGTGCTGAGCGACTACGAGAGCGGTCGTCGCCCGTCGCCCGGAGTGGTCTTCGTGAAGAAGTACATCGAGGCTCTTGTCTCCCTGGACGAGTCGCAGGGGAGGGTGGCTTCTCGCCTGCTCACCCCTGACAAGAGCTCCGCCATACTCGCCATCAGCGAGTTCACAAAGCCCATCACGGCGTCATCTCTTCTCAGTGCCGTCAAAGGGACGGTCCTTTGCGGGGACCCCGACAGATGCAGCCTCTACGGATACACGGTGGTCGACAGCATCAAGACGATTTACGCGCTCTCCGGTTACGACTTTTACCGCATCTTCGGGGCGACCACGGAGAGGGCCATCATCTTCACAAAGGTGGGAGCAGGAAGGAGCCCTCTCGTCGCGGTGAGGGTCTCTCAGCTAAAGCCAAGGATGGTCGTCATACACGGACCCACCCAGACCGACCCTCTGGCCATCGAACTAGCCAAGAAGGAGGGACTGATCTTCGCGCTGTCGCAGTGCAGGAACGAGGAAGAGATCATCAGCTCCCTCAAGACCCTGACCTCCTAGAGCCGCACATCCGTATCTGCGGCCCGGAGGTGTGTCGAATAACTAACCGATTAGTCAAGCGCCTCTGTCGTCCCGTTAG
>CAZAMW010000296.1:0-1685 GCA_964486265.1 uncultured Nitrosopumilales archaeon
CCGGAGCGTCGAGCACCTGATACTTCCCCTCCTCGTCGGTCATCATTACCCGTTCACCATCGGGCCCGACTATCTTCACTGCCAGATTGGGAGCCGGGTTGCCCTCCGCATCGAGTACTTGGCCGCTGATATCGTCGACCTCAGTCTCCTTCTCGGCCTCCTCCTTGGCCTCCTCGGTCTGGTCAGGAGGCTCTTCTTCCGCCTCCGCCTCTTCTTCCCCGGCTTCCTCTTCGGTCTCCCCGGTGGACTCCTTCAGGAAGAGCGTGTACTTGTATCGGTCCGGCACCCCCGCCGACTGGTCGATGACGAGACGCTCGATCACCACGTTGCTCACCTTGGCCGCGGCCAGTAGGTCCGAGGTGAAGGTGACGGCCTCGCCTCCGTCGGACTTCTCCTTCAGAGACTCGAGGGTAGACCTCGCTGTCTTGCCCCAGACCTCGCCAACGACGCGTATCTTGATGGCCCTCCGCCCCATGTCCTGCAGGACGTTCCCCTCCGCGCCTGGTATCCTGATCTCGACTACGTCGCGTCTGTCGTCGACGTCTATGGTGGACACGCTCCGGATCTCGCTGTACGGACCCGCTGCGGTGGGCTGGACCCGCTTGACCAGGTCGATGTCATCTAGCTTGATGTCCATGAAGAGTTAGCGAGCCTCTCTGTCTACCCTGGACCTGGTCGCGGCCTTGAACGTTGCGCCACGCGTATCGGTCATTGTATCCCATATCTCCTGAGCTCTTCCTCGAGGACCGCCTCTATCTTCTTCAGGAGGCTTGCGGTGTCTTCCTCTTCGACATCCTGCTCATCCGCCACGCCGGTCGAGACGACGTCAAGAGCCGTGGGCAGACCACTCTTTGGCGCCTCACCTTCCTGCCCTTTATGCGCGACTGTGAGAGCCGGGACTTCTGAATGCGGCCGTATGCCTGCGCTAGGACGTACGGCGGTGCGAATTATTCTGGTTGATTGGACTACTGAGGAGCCCATGGCCGAGACGGCAGACGCGAGCGAGACAGTCTCCGCTATTGACGGCATCTGAAGAATGTTCGGCGTCCGAGGACGAGAGGGCATGGCGGCGGGCGCAGAGATCTCTACGGCGCCGCTCTGCAGCCACCGACCATCTGCGTGAGGTTCATCAGCTTCATCGGGTGAACCAACCCGCACGGCACCGCTCTGCGTCGGCGGTGCAGAGATCTCAGTCCCTCCGGTGGCTGAGGTCAACGACCCCAAGCGGAGAGGAGTAGCATGCCCGCCGGGGGGCAGGATGGATGATGCAGGCGCAGCGGGGGGGACGGGCGAAGAGGCTATAGAAACGGAAGGAGAGACAGGACTGGGAACGCCGGGGGTCGGCGGGTAGGCCGCAGCATCCCGTGCTCTTGGGCTGCGAGGACCTTCGGCCTTGCTCGCATCAGGCGCTGCAGCTTCAGTCTCACTCATCTCTGGACCTTCATCTCCTGTGGCTACAGCTCTTCGAGGGTGCAGAGCCTTCCCCACCGCTGATCGCGTCAGATCAGCAAAGGAAGATGAAGGTCCAGAACCGACGGTAGGGGTCGAAGCGGAGGCGCCCGAAGGCAAATCGGCGGAAGAAGATGGCCAGATGGAAGTCGGGCGGACCGCAGCGACGGAGGCGTTCGATTGCATTGAGCCGACCAAAGTCTGGAGCCGAGGGAGAAGGCCGAACGCGCCGTCTC
>CAZAMW010000297.1:0-1671 GCA_964486265.1 uncultured Nitrosopumilales archaeon
AGATGGCGGCCGATGCGGTCCTTACTGTGGCGGAAGAGAGGAACGGGAGGAAGATAGTCGAGATGAAGTCCATCAAGGTCGAAAAGAAGCAGGGCGGCTCCATCGGCGACTCACAGTACATCCGGGGTATAATGCTCGACCAGAAGCTAGCACACCCAGACATGCCGAGGCGTCTCGAGAACGTGAAGATAGCGCTTCTGACGGTGCAGATGAAGCTAGAGGACCAGACCCTCCAGAAGCACGTCGAGATAAGGGAGGTCGAGATGATCAAGCGTTTCATCAGCGAGGAGGTCACAATCCACAAGGCGATGGTCGACAGGTGCCGCGAGGCCGGGGCAGACTTCGTGATAACACAGAAGCCGATGGACGATACGGTCAAGCAGCACCTCGCGAGCCTGGGGATGATGGGTATCGAGAAGGCCTACGAGTACGAGATGCCGAAGATAGCGCGGGCGACGGGCGCCAGGATAGTCAACAGCCTGGAGGACCTCTCCGAAAAGGACCTCGGCTTCGCACAGGTCGTCGAGCAGAGGAAGGTCCACCAGAAGGAGCTGCTCTTCCTAGAGGGATGCCGCGACCCCAAGTGCGTGAGCATCCTCGTCCGAGGAGGTAACGACCGCGTCGTCGACGAGGCCGAGCGTTCGATGAACGACGCTCTGATGGTCGCAAGGGACATGGTACTGAGCCCGTTGATAGTGACGGGCGGCGGCGCCTGTGAGGCCGAGCTGGCTCGCCTGGTGATGGACTGGTCGAAGGGCCTGGAGGGCAGGGAGCAGCTGGCGGCCGAGAGATACGCAGAGGCGCTCGAATCCATACCGACCACGCTCGCCGAGAACGCGGGCATGGACAGGACCGATGCCTCGATAGAGCTGAGGGCGAAGCACGCCAAGGGCGGCAAGAATTTTGGGGTGTCAGCCGACGGAAAGATCAGGGATATGGCGACCCTGGGCGTGGTGGAGCCTCTGGCCGTGAAGGAGCACGTGATCAATGCGGCGACGGAGGCTGCTTCGATGATATTGCGCGTGGACAACATAATCACGGCGATGCCGGTCGGTCCCGGACCGCGTTCCGGGATGGAGCGCCCTGCAGAGCTGGACGCGCCGATCCCGACCTGAGGATCCGCACCCCGGGCGTCGCAGTATCCAACCAAACTCTTAGATAACGTCTGGCCGAAGGTTGACCAGTCCGCGATGAACGTGCTGGTGGCCGGTTTCATGACGATCGACAGGATCGAGCTGCCGGTGAGGACCATCTCTTCGGTCGGCGGGCCTCCCTCGTACGCAGGCCTACTCTGCTCCCGCTTCGGCTTCGACGTGACCGCGCTCACCAGGATAGGCACCGACTTCCCGGATGAACAGCTGGTCTGGCTTGCGAGGAACGGCCTGGCGCTCAGGGCGGTCGACCGCAGCAAGACCAAGAAGACGACCAGGTTCAAGCTCGTGGTAAAGGACAGCGAAAGGTCCCTCTATCTCCAGGAGAGGTGCGAGGACATCAGCCTCGAGCAGGTCCCCGACGGCCACTTCAACGCGGCCCTCATCAGCCCACTGGCGCAGGAGATCCCGAACCCCGTCTTCGAAGACGTCAGGAGGCGCTCCGATTTCTGTTTCCTCGACCCGCAGGGCTACGTCAGGAGCTTCGACGAGTCCGGCAAGGTCTACATCACCCCGTGGA
>CAZAMW010000298.1:0-1649 GCA_964486265.1 uncultured Nitrosopumilales archaeon
CCGACCTTCCCCTCCCTGACGCGCCCGAATGGCTCCGCGAGGTCTCGCAGAAGGCGCCCCAGGCTTCACGTTCGGGGCCGCCGTACAAGGAAGGGGAGCGCAACCAGCGTCTCTTCGAGATGGCCTGCGCGATCCGAGCGAAGGGGCACGACGTGCTCCCCGAGCTTCGTCGGAACAATGCCGAGCTCTGTGCTCCTCCGCTCGAGGATGCGGAGGTCGTTCGGATTTCTGAGTCGGCGAGCCGGTATCCTGCGGGCTCTGAAACCGACGCGGCGCCCTCCGCGGGACCACTCTTCTCGACCCATGGAGAGGCCAACCGTGTGGCGTTCGTCAACGCGGCGATGACGAAGTTCTCCCTCGCGGCGCTTCAGGACAGCGAGGAACTGCTGGTCTACCGGGACGGGGCGTACGTCTCGGGCGCGGCGCCGGTCTTGAAGGGCTGGATCGAGCATCAGTTCCGCGTCAGAGGGAAGACCGCCTCCACCAGCTTCGTCGCGGAGACGATAGCGGGCGTCGTTCGGCGAGCGTACGTCGAGAGGAAGGAGTTCAATCCTCCCCGGCTCATCTGTCTCGCCAACGGAATCCTCGATCTCACGGACCCCGCCAAGCCGGCCCTTCGTCCGCATGACCCCGCGGTCCGATTCACGGCGCGGCTCCCGGTAGGGTACGACCCGGCCGCAAGGTGCCGGAGCTTCGATCGCTTCGTCGAGGAGGTCCTCCCTTCCGAGGCCGACCGGACCGAGGTCCGCAAGCTGTTTGGCTACTGCCTCGCCCCGGGCAATCGACTTCAGATCGCCTTCATGTTCATCGGGGAGGGCGCAAACGGAAAGTCCACCCTCCTGGGCGCACTCTGTGCGGTCCTTGGTGAGGAGAACGTCTCTGCCGAGACGCTCCAGTCCCTCGTCTCCAATCGGTTCGCGACGGCAAAGCTCTGGGGGAAGATGGCAAACATCTGCGCCGACATTCCGGCCAACCCTCTGCCCTTCACCGGGGCGTTGAAGACCCTCACGGGGGGCGACCTGTCCCGGGGGGAGAACAAGTTCGGTCACCCGTTCTACTTCGTGAACGACGCGAAGCTGATCTTCAGCGCGAACGAACTGCCGGAGGTCAACGACCGGACCCGGGCCTTCTGGCGTCGGTGGTTCATGGTCCGATTCACCGAGACCTTCATCGGGAAGGAAGATCGCAAGCTCCCGGAACGACTGAAGGCCGAGCTCTCGGGGATTCTCAACTATGCGCTCCTCGGTCTCGCTGACCTTGGAGAAGATGGCGAATTCAAGGCGACCCAAACCTCCGAGGAACTCGCCTTGGAGTGGAAGCAGAGGGCGGACCCGGTCTACTGGTTCGTTTCGACCCGGCTGGAGAAGGTGGTCTCCGGGTGGATCTCCAAAGACGACCTGTACGAGGCATACGCCCAGTTCTGCGAAGCCCACGGCTGCTCCCTCCGGAAGGCGGAGGTCTTCGGCAGGCTCCTCCCGACCCACGCCCCTTGGGTCCGGACCGAGCGCAGGACTGTGGACCGGAAGGTCGCCCGCGTATGGCTGGGACTCCGGCTACGGCCCGAACTGGAAGAGGACGAGCCTGCCCACCCTGCCCAACCTGCCACTCCGGGCCCGGATTTGACAGGGTGGGCAGGCAAGACAGGGTCC
>CAZAMW010000299.1:0-775 GCA_964486265.1 uncultured Nitrosopumilales archaeon
GGACGAACGGTGTCGGCGATGGACGGGTACACCCTCAGGTTTTCTGATCTAGAGGGCGCATCTCCGGAAGCGCCCAGGACCTTTGAGATCAGGGGTCATGTGTATCCTAACTCGGCTTCGAACTCCGTGAGAATCGGAATCAGAGAGGCCGCGCACGTCTCGACCGGTGCTCCCATTCCCGAGGGATGTGATGTCGTGGTGAGGATGGAAGAAACAAGACTGCTCGAAGGTCGGGTCCAGGTGGGACGAACCGTTGAACGCTGGAAGAATATATCCCTGAAGGGAGAGGACATCCGCAAGGGCCAGGCGGCCTTAAAGAAGCGAAAAGTCGTCAGTCCTGCAGATATCGCTTTGCTCATCGCTGTGGGCAGGAAACGAATGAAGGTATTCAAGAGCCCCGTGGTCGGGATACTCTCGGTTGGCAATGAATTGCGAGCGTTCGACCCAGACGAGGTCGAAAACCCTGAGCACACCACGGTAAACAATTACGCCAATCTGCTTGAAGGCTTCTTGGAAGAACTGGGTCTGGAGACTCAACTGGCCGGCATCGCCAAAGATGATCCATCGGATATCGCCGCGCATCTGAAAAAGGTCCTAGGGAAGGTCGACATGGTTATCACGATTGGGGGAAGTTCAGTTGGGCAGAGAGACTACACCCCGGACGCGGTCCTGCTAGCTGGGAGCGAATCCCGGACAATCTTCCACGGTGTGAAGGTCATCCCGATCAGGCCCTCGGGGATGTCGGTTGTCGGCGGTAAGCCCGTTATGGTGGTCC
>CAZAMW010000299.1:785-1647 GCA_964486265.1 uncultured Nitrosopumilales archaeon
TTCAGTTTCTGCAACGCTTGCGTTCTTCGAGATGGTTTTACCTGTAATCAACATGCTCTCGGGTCTGGGCATCGGCGCAAGGCGAGTGTCCGTGTGTGCTCGCGCTAAAGGAATCTTCTCGAACGATCGAGCAATCGAGGCCCTCATGCTGGCAAAGCTTGAACGCGCAGCCGATGGAGAAGGGTGCATGGCAATCCCGCTGGGATGGGGCTCCAACCTGACCTCGAACCTCTCGCTTGCAAATGGATTCATAAGGTTGGCTGCTCAGGAGACAATCGGTGACGGGGAGAATGTGGAAGTACGGCTCCTTGGTGCCAACGCGCTTCTTAGAGTTGACTAGGCTCCATGCTACTCTTCAAGGAGAACAACCGCGCGCTCAGCATTAGGCGGTTCGACTTCAGCAAGAAGATTCGCGTAGTCAGCCTTCGTGTTGATGTTTCGGAGCGAGTCGAGCGTTCTGTCGAAGACCCTGAGGTCAGAAACGGGGACGAAACGAACACTCGGCAGTCTTAGAATCATTTCCCTGCACGCTTTCTTTCTCTTCTCTTCCAGCATCTGAAGAATCGCCTGCTTCGTGACATCGACTCTGTAGACCGCGCAGAGAGGCTCGGTAGTCATCTTATCAGCGATGTCCCAGACTGGGACGGCAGCGTCATGCCCGATGGCTGATGCGAAGAGATGACGCACTAGGGCGGCTTTGGTCAGGGGCGAATCGCATGCTAATACGGCAGCGTATTCCTCGTCGACATGCTTGAGCCCTGTAAGCATACCCCCGAGAGGGTTTTCAACGTATTCCTCGTCCTTGATAACGCTCACCTTGCCGTCTTCTTGGAACGCTGCGTAAGTTCCTGTGTCTTTTTTT
>CAZAMW010000300.1:0-1644 GCA_964486265.1 uncultured Nitrosopumilales archaeon
TAGCCGTGTCGAGCAAGAAGATGGTGAGGGAGAGGTTCATCTCAAGTGCCTGACTGCGAAAACGGGTCGGTGTTGGCATGACGCCTCAGTCGAGTGCCGGATCGCCACCCGTTGTGCTCCTGGAAAACGTCGTGTCTGGCTACTATGGAAAGAAGGTGATAGACGGCATCTCCTTCTCCATAGACCTCCCCTCCGTCTGCGTTGTGCTGGGACCCAACGGCGCCGGTAAGACGACCCTGTTCAGGACGCTGGCCGGGATACTGAAACCCTTCTCTGGTAGGGTCGAGATAAACGGGTTGCCCAGCGAATCTCGGGGCGCAAGGGAGCAGCTGGACTATCTCTCGCACATAGACGGCGTGCCCGACGGGATGAGGGTCGTCGACGCGCTGAGGTTCTACGCAGGGGTCGAGAACGTGGCGGAGGACGCTGTAAGGAGGGCGATCGGTCTGCTCGAACTGGAAGACCTGGAACGCAAGTACTTCTCGCAGCTGAGCCAGGGGCAGAAGAAGAGGGTTTCCGTCGCGAGGATATTCTTGCGGCAGAAGCAGGTCTACCTGCTGGACGAGCCCACCTCCAACCTGGACCCGAAGGTGGCCAAGGAGATCAGGGAACTGATTCTGGGGCTCAGCAGGGACAGAGTCGTGCTCTACTCATCCCACAACCTGTACGAGGCGAGGGAGATAGGAAACGAGGTGATAGCAGTCAGCCACGGGAAGCTGGCGATGTTCGGAAAGATAGACGAGATCAAGACCCAGAAGTACGTCATAGGGATAAAGGCGCTCGATGCAGAGGGGGTCCTCGGCTCCAGCCGCAGGGAGGGAGGATACTATCTCCTGGAGCTTGCGGGACCCGAAGACGTGCCGAAGGTGGTCTCCGAGCTCGTGGCGAAGGGGGTGAAGATACGAGAAGTGAAGGAGATGCAGAACCCGCTCGAGGAGCTGTTCAAATAGAGATCGCTGAAATCTCCTTTTCGGACCCCGCATCTGGAAAGGATTATAGCTCGAGTCAGGCGTTCTGTCGCGCGATGGCGAACACGGTGAAGTGTCCTGAGTGCGGGAAGGAGTTCAAGAAACCGCTCTTCGGCCAAAAAAGGTCGGGGGTGGGGTTTACCCTTGCCGTGGTCGGCGACCTGGTCTGTCCAGAGTGCGGATACAAGGGGCACACGGGCCTGTTCGTGGCGGCCGAAAAGGCATCGTCGGCGCCAAAGTAGGCCACGGCCCGACCCCCGCCTGTACCCTCTCATCGGTTACTTCCCGGGCGCGTCATCATGCCACATCCCCGCTCCTGCTCCTGAACCCGGATGCGCGGTCCCAAGCGGGAGCAGCGACTACAGCCGGGGTCCGTCGGGTCTATTGAACGCTCGGCTTAATTAGTCGCGGTATGCATCCTGCGAAAGCAACGGAACTGAACTCGATCCTTGGCTAACGTCGCGATCATAGCCCTACTGAACCTTCTGTCGGGGGTCGTCGCATTCCTCATCAGCTACTACTCCTACAAGAACAACAGGCTTGTCGGCTCCATTCTGCTGCGATACATCAGCGTAGGGTTCCTTATCCTCGGTGTGAGTCTCGTGCTCCAGGCCGGGACGGAACGCGTGGTGGGCCTGACTCCGGTCGAGGTCTTCCGCACGCGCGGGCTGGAGTT
>CAZAMW010000301.1:0-1616 GCA_964486265.1 uncultured Nitrosopumilales archaeon
ACCTTACCAGCTACGTCCTGAACGGCCAGAAGCCGAAGTTCAACAAAGAGCTCAGGCACGGTACGAGAGTGGTGAACTTCGACTATCAGATTCCCGACTGGACACCAGCGCGCGAGGTGCGGGTCAAGCCTTCAGGCTGGAGGAAGGAGCACCCGATGTACCTGTACAGAGTCTGAACGGCATCGGAAGCTATTTACAACCAACGGCGCAGGTCAGCTTGTATGACGAATAGGGAGCTGGCCACGTTCGAGGATTTTCGAAAAGCGAGGCTCGATGACGTCGGTTTCATCGTGATAGTGGACGCCTCCCGCTCCCCCGTGGTTCACAGATTGAATGGGCGCTGCATCTCAGCCGACAACTTCAGGAACAAGATGGCGAGTGGCGGTGCCGGGAAGTACTACCTGGTCGATAGCGTCTCGGGTGGCATCAAGGAGCTCGGCGCCTCGGTCTGCAAGCTCTGCAAACCGCTGAAGCCCGAGAAGGAACCCTGGAAGAAATAGAAGAAACCGTTCCGACGCACCAGGCGCCTATGTCTTCAATTTTTTAGCTCGGCGCCTACCTTCTCCGAGTCTTGCTACAGTCTCCGGAAGCGCTTCTACTTCTGCCCGCGATGTCCTGAAGTTCACCATGCAGCACTCTTAGCGCGAACTTACCGTCAACTATCGCGTTCGAAGGAACCCATTGTCCCCTACGCCGCAGCCTCTCGAGCAGCTGAGTTCAGCCTGTTGAGACACGCCTCGGTCTTCTTGCCGCACTTCGTGCTCTTGGGTGCGGTAGCGGAATGTGCTGAGGCTCTGGGCCAGCTTGCAGTTCCTGGAGAGTTCGATGTCGTCAATCATCCTCCGGCAGCCCGCAGCCCGACCTGGCGAAGGCCCAGAAGTTCAGCCAAGAGTACCTCTCTGTGGATACCCTTGTTAGTACAGGGAGAGTTCGTGCGCAGTCTTCACAGACTCATCCGCCTTCGGTCGAGCAGCAGGAGCGGTACCGCAAGCGCCACGGTGACGACCCCTCCCGTCAACCAGGCTGACGAGTAGCCGTAGTCGAGGACGACGATGGAGAAGTAGAGCGGCGACAAGAACGATCCCACGAGCGAGAACGAGTCGGCGAGCCCGACCGTGAAGCTGTCCATCTCCCGTACCGGTGACCTGTCTCTTGCGGTAGAGAAGCCCACCGTGAAGAAGATCCCTGTCGCGAGGCCCACCGCGAGCACCGATACGACCGCAGACAGGGCCGAGTTCAGCGCCGCGACGCCCATGCCCAGGCCCAACAATATCGCGGAGCAGAGAAGCGTCGTCTTCTCGCTGTGCCCCCTGTCATACATCCTCCCGAAGAAAGGGCTGGAGAGAATCGGGAGCACATATGTCAGACCGCCGATCAGCCCTGCGGTGTCCGCGTTGAGCCTCAGGTGCTGTTCAAGGTAGTAGACCATGAAGCTGCCGACGACCGTGTTCCCTCCGCCTGCGCCGAGGAAGGCCACCGAGATTATCATGAACTCCTTGTTGAAGATGACCTTCCTCAGGTTCGACATCATTTGGGTCGGAGTGGTCAGCGGTGCGTCGGCCGGTAGCAGCCAGCTTGCGACGGCGGTAGCGATGAGACATAGTGCTCCTCCTAGG
>CAZAMW010000302.1:0-1612 GCA_964486265.1 uncultured Nitrosopumilales archaeon
GGACCCGGACGGAAACCTGCTGTAGGTCGCGACGAAGACCCACGGCTACAAAGTCGACGAGCCGAGCGAGACGCTTGGCTCAAGTCTGTTTCTCCCGACCTGGCTCGAACCGAGGCGCTCGGAGATACAGAACGTCCTCGACGAGGAAGACCGTTCGAACCCGCTCAGGTGGCCTCCGTCGTCCTATCCCAAGTTGCCCAACCCTGCGGAGCGAACTATGGTCGCGATAGCATGAACCAGTCCGAAAGGGCCCGCGCGCTGGACACTCCGCACGTGTTCATACAGGGTAAGGGCATCAGGACCATCCTTTTGCTTCACGGCACAGGTTGTGACGAGAACTCCCTGGTCCCAGCGGGGAGGAGGGTCGACGGTTCGGCTTCCTTACTCGGGGTCAGGGGGAAGGTTCTCGAGAACGGGATGGCGCGGTTCTTCAGGCGGTTCGCGGAGGGAGTCTTCGACGTCGAGGACGTAAGATTCCGTGCGGACGAACTGGCGAAATTCGTCGCCGAGGCCTCCCGCGAGTATGGTTTCTCTCCGGGCTCGGTCGTCATGCTCGGTTACTCCAACGGGGCGAACATCGGCGCCGCGATGCTTCTCCTAAGACCAGAGTCGGCGCGGCTCGCCGTGCTCTTCAGGCCCATGCTCCCGCTAGACCCCCAGGCCATTCCCGACCTTTCCGGGAAGAGGGTCTTCCTTTCGGCCGGCAGCCGCGACACCATGATTCCCGGCGATAGCACCAGGGAGCTCGAGCGTGTCCTCACGTCAGCGGGAGCGCAGGTGACGATGAACTGGGAGCCCGCCGGCCATCGGCTCACGTCCTCCGACCTATCAAAGGCCGCCGACTGGCTGGCCGCTCAGCCGGAGTAGGGAAGCATCATGACGATCCCTCCTGCGCCCTGCCTCCGAGATGCTTCCTGCCCGCGACGATGGCGAGCGTCTTGACGAAGACGAGTCCAGCGTATCCCAGAACTATCGACCCACCGACGGTCCCGGCACCCAGATAGACAAGCGTAAGCACCGCCCCCAGGATAGATACGACCACCGTAGCCACCGCCGCTGCAATGGACCTCTGCCAGAGGTAGTGCCCCGCACCCACGTCCGCCGTTCCAAGCACCAGGATGAGGACCCCTGCTTCGATGACCGCTGTGGCGGGCAGGACGGTGACCGCCGAGTACCCGAAGACCGGTTGGAGAGAAGGTACTGCCGACGATGCCTGAGGGATCTCGGGTCCTAGGATGCCTAGGATAGCGAGCAGGAAGCCGCCAGCCATTCCAGCCACTCCCTCGAGGTAGGCAAAGACAGCGGCGACCGTTATTGCGACACCTCTTCCCATATCTGCGGCCGTTCCCTTTCCCGTCCTAGTCGCTCTTGTATAATCGCGTTTGCAGTAGACCTTGCCATCCGCGACCCTCACGCACGGCCGGCAGATGCCGCGCTTGCAGGTAGAGCAGACACCCACCGCGTCCACGTCGGGATGGATGTAACAGTTCAACGGTCGCGGCCTCCGCCGGCGCTTTGAAAACCTTGCCAGTCTGAGAATCGGCGGTCATATCGTAGGATAGTTGCTATTCGAGTCGTTCACGGGTTTCCCCTTGGAGAACCAGAACCCGAA
>CAZAMW010000303.1:0-1610 GCA_964486265.1 uncultured Nitrosopumilales archaeon
GGTGGACCACCTTCAGCCTCTTCAGCCCTACCGTCGATTCGAACAGCGCCATCGTCCTCTCGACGCCTTCCTTTGTCGACAGGTCGAAGCCCGCGGCGAAGGCATGGCAGGTATCGAAGCAGACTCCTACCCTGTCCTTCTGCGTAACGCCGTCGAGTATCATCCTGAGCTCCTCGAACCTCGCGCCAACGCAGTTCTTCTGACCTGCCATGTTCTCCACGAGAAGGGCGACGCCGTTCGGGTTGGAGTCGAGAGCCTCGTTGCATGCGTCGGAGACGTTCCTTATCCCGACCATCGCCCCTTTGCCCATGTGCGAGCCTATGTGAGCAACCACATAGTTAACCCCGAGCTTCCCGCACCTTGAGACCTCCTCCCTTAGCGACGCCCTGCTCTTCTTCTGATAGAGCTTGTCGGACGACGCGAGGTTCGGCAGATAGGGCATGTGTACTACGACGTTCTTGAACCCGGCCTTCTTCCTCTTCTCGCAGAACGCTGCCGCCTCGGAGCCGTCGAGCGCCTTGTAGTTCCAACCGCGGGGATTGCGTGTGAAGATCTGGAAGGTGGTGCAGCTGAGCTCGAGGGCCCTGTCAACGGACTGGTCCATAGAACCGGATATAGAGACGTGAAATCCCACTTGCGGCCCTTTCACGGGGCAAAATAGGAAGGACGTGGGTTTAAGGCTGTTGTCGCCTCTCGCCCACTGCTTCTTCCGCCTGTCTACTGCTTCCTTGTCCGGGTGGTAGACTTGGCGCGGGACTTTGTGGTAGTGCTCTTCCTTCGCGGCGCTCTGCGCGTGCGTGCCGAGCTGGGAGATGCCGTGGAGGCACTTTCGGCTACCGGGACAGCCGCGACCGCCGCTACGTCGACGGTTGAGGCCGACGATATCGGAGTCATTTCGGTCTGTCCTGCAGCGGCCACTTCGGCGACCACCGGAGCTGCCTCCTCAAAGCTCTGCGGTTCAGAAGCTGTGGGGGTCTCAACGGTCGGGACCTCAGTAGCCGTCACCTGCGGCATCGAAGCCGCCGGGGCCTGCGAGAACGACTCAACGACTGATGTGTGAGCTATGGATGCAGGCACGGACCTTTGTCTGGGTCTGGCGGCATAGACGATGATTGCAGCGCCTACGCTTATGGCGAAGAGGATGGTGAGCACCTGTTCGTACACCATTTTCTTGTACACCTGGTCGTATCATAACAATCCCGTATCTTCTAGTCACGAGTCAAAGCTATTACACAAACCCATCAAAACGGGGCGCAATCGCACCGTTTCGACCCATTCGCGTCAATAACTCTTATATTTCAACGTCAGCTAACGATCTCCTTCGTCTCTAGTTTGACTTATCCGCTCGATAAGCTTTGTACGCAGATATTCAAGTACGACAGAAGGATACGATACGCAAGTGTTTTGGACGACACGGGCCGCGTAATCGCTGGAGGTATGAGGAAGGGGATAAGCTCCCTGGAGCCCGTCAGCGAAGACCTGAGGCTCATGGCAAACCTCACGATACAGATAGGGACCGACAAGACCTGGGACCGCTACTTCGGCACGATACAGTTCACCTTCGTAAAGCGGGAGAAAGTGAACATGCTTACATTCAACCTCGGAGAGAA
>CAZAMW010000304.1:0-1601 GCA_964486265.1 uncultured Nitrosopumilales archaeon
TGCTCCAACTGTCACTCGATATCCAGGGTCGACAAGCTCATCGAGGAGAAGGTGCGGCGCGCGGTCCCCGAGGGGCTCCCCGACGTCGAGTACGACGCGCTCCTCGCTGAGAACAATATCGCCTGCTCCAACTGCAAGAACGCGTTGAAGGGCACGAGGAGGTTCAACATGATGTTCAGGGTCGGCATAGGGCCGCAGGGGGAGGAGGCCTACCTGAGACCGGAGACGTGCCAGGGGATATTCGTCGACATCCCGGTACTGTTCAAGACGCAGAGGATCAAGCTTCCCAGAGGCTTTGCCCAGCTGGGAAAGAGCTTCCGCAACGAGATAGCGCCCAGGCAGGGGATCCTCAGGCAGCGGGAGTTCTACCAGGCCGAGGTCGAGGTGCTCTTCAACCCCGAGAGAGTGGACCTCCCGAGGTTCGATGTTGCACTGGACTATTCGCTCAACATCTCGGCGGGAGACGTCGAGCCCACCCTCATCAAGGTGTCAGAAGCGATATCACGGGGTGTCGTCCCCAACAAGCTCATCGGCTACTATCTGTACCTCGTCCAGAGCTTCTACGAGTCGCTCGGACTGGGGACCGAGCGCATCAGGCTGAGGAGCCTGACGAGGCAGGAGAAGGCCTTCTACTCGGCAGCCGCCTTCGACCTGGAGGTCAAGACATCAGTGGGGTGGCTGGAGCTGGTCGCGTGCAACTACCGCTCCGACTACGACCTGAGGCAGCACGCTGAGGCCAGCAAGACCGACTTTACGGTGGAGGACGATGGAAAGAAGGTGCTGCCGCACATCTTCGAGCTATCGATGGGGGTGGGCCGGAGCCTCTACGCGCTGCTGGACGAGGCGTACAGGGTCGACGACACGAGGACCTACCTAGCGCTTCTGCCCAGGGTCGCTCCCATCCAGGTCGGCGTCTTCCCGCTCATGTTGAAAGAGGGGCTCCCGGAGAAGGCTAGGGCGGTCTACGACGCGCTCAGGTACGACCTCGACGCCATGTACGACGAGGCCGGCTCGATCGGGAGGAGGTATGCGAGGTCGGACGAGGCAGGGATACCCTTCTGCGTCACTGTCGACCAGGAGACCATGAAGCAGGGTACGGTCACGGTCAGGGAGAGAGACTCGAAGGCCCAGTCGGTCGTCCCCGTCGAGCAGCTTCAGGCCTGGCTAAAGACGCGCCTGAGCTAGAGGAGCACCGCGGCCAGCGCGAGCGACACGCCCGCCCCGACCATGGTAGCGAGGAGGTTCACGATGTTGTTGTCCATGAAGAAGAACCCGGAGCGCTTTTCGGTCGGCCTATCGCAGTGTACCAGGTTCTCTGTCGCCGAGCCGCAGGCGACGCAGACACTCTTGCGCTGAAGGGTCGCCCCTATGAGGCTGTCCGCCGCAGAGCCGGACAGTCCGCCAACCACGGCCACGAGGACGACGAAGATGGGGGAAAACCTGCCGAGCATCCCGAGCACCGCCGCGACGGAGCCTATCGCCAGCGAAGCCAGGACGCTGCCGGCGAAACCAAGACGCGTCACACCTCCGGAGGTGCCTGGAGCGACCTTTGTCCCTGGATGGGTGATCAGCCTGGGAGGAGTTTTGTTCAGCAGGCCGAG
>CAZAMW010000305.1:0-1600 GCA_964486265.1 uncultured Nitrosopumilales archaeon
GCTATCACTGAGTGGGGCGAGTCGCTGACCGCCACGTGCTTGCACCTTATCCCGAAGGATATGCGCGCGCAGTCGGCCGAGGCGACCGAGAGCGAGACGTTGGGCTGGAACTTCCCGACAACAGGAAGCAGGGCGTTCATTCTCTCCAGGCTCGCTCTCAGCTGGTCGACGGCGTCCTTGCCCCCGCGAGCGCCGACGTATGTCAGGTCCACGTCGAGGAGAGAAGCCAGCTGCTCGACCTCACGATAGTGTCTCGAGGTCATCAGGACCTCGTGCCCCTGAAGACGGAGTTCTCCGACCACAGGCTGGAAGAAGAGCACCTGCTTCGGGGTCAACAAATCCACCCAGTAGCGCAAGAATCGGTTAGATCAGCCCATCGGATTAAAACATTACTTGAAAGGCTATAACGCTTCGGCACCCATGCTTGCGCAGAGCTCTCCGCGTTGCAGAAAATCAAGGTGGCGATATACGGCCTGACGACAGAGGGGTATACCCTCGCCTCGAAGATGGTCGAGAAAGCCTCTGTGACGATAGTGGACGACACGCTCCAGATGGCCATGGACCTCGACGCGGAGATGGTCAGGACGAACAAGACGCTCGGCGACCTGCTCGGCGAGGAGTCCCTGCTGGGATTGAAGCCGATCTCCCAGGTGCTCTCGGAGGCCAAGGTGGTCCTGTTCGCCCCGAAGCTTCGGAAGACAGGGGACGAGTCAATCATAGAGTCGACCGGGAAGATGCGCGAGGTTGCAAGGAACATCTCGAGGGGAGGCACGGTGATCAACATCCTACCGGTGGGCGTGGGCGGGAACAACGACAACATAGCGCTCATCGAGAAGCAGACGGGCATGAAGGTCGGGGAGAGCCTCAACTACGGGTACTGTCCGCTGAGGCCAGGGACTGATCACGTCGCCGTCGCATTGTTCGCGAAGATGCGCGACTACGTCGCGCCCGAGGACATCGGCCTGAGGTCGACCGAGGAGAGCATAGTCTCGTCGGAGCTGGCGCACGCCTCGTCGGTGCTGAACGAGAGCGCCTCGATCGTGACCGAGATAGAGCTGATGAGGAGGGCGAGGGGACAGAAGCCGATAACAAGGAGCGGTCCCGAGAAGTACATCGACGACCTGGCGGGCAGGGTCTACGACCTGACCGCAATTCAGGCGAGCGAGGACGTCGGCGAGCCTCTAACGTATCTCGCGGGGGCCGCTCTGAAGAGCCTCGAGAATCACACACGCTACGTCGTCGAAGAGACCAGAGAGCTCCTCAGAGAGCTGCAGCTCAAGGCGAGCAAGACGAGGGTCATAGTCGCATGGACCGTCGACAGATACGAGATGCGGGCGGACAGGGTCAAGACGGCCGAGAAGCTAGAGGAGAGGCTGAGGGACTACGTCACGGACGTCAGGCACGCACAGGTCAGCGCCGGCAGGGAGGAGGTGATCGACGCGTACAAGCACAACGTGGCCATCGCCTGCTCGCACCTCGACCTTGAGTGGGTCCGGGGCATCAAGGGGAGCGCCCGGACTACCGAGCTGACAATCCTGAAGGCCACCCCGGCGCTCCAGAGAGGATAGCGCGAGAAATCGTTAAGAGGGCTTGGGGAGTG
>CAZAMW010000306.1:0-1599 GCA_964486265.1 uncultured Nitrosopumilales archaeon
AACGTAGACGCTCTCAAGATGGACCTGGCGGAGTGCGAGGCGATAACCGGGAAGGTGTCTCCCGAGGAGGGTCTGAGAAAGCTCGCATCGAAGAACATCCGTAAGGCGGTCGTGACGCGGGGGTCTGAGCCCGCCCTCGTGCTGGATGGCAACCGGATATCCAAGGTCGAGGTCCCGGCCGTCAAGATAGTAGACAGCACGGGCGCTGGAGACATCTTCGCGGGTGCCCTGATCACGTGCTTCCTCCGTTCGAGAGACTTTCTTTGGTCTTCTTGCTTCGGGATAGCCGCCTCGTCGCTGTCACTCACCTCGATAGCGCTCGGCAAGGTGGACCTCCCGAGGAGCGTCGACCAGCAGGCGAGAAGGCTGTACTCGACGGCTTCCTCTGTCGGGACCGTCTGAGCTCAGTAGGACTTTGCGAAGTTCGCTATCGCTATCCCGGCCTTGCCGCAGAGCGCGCAGGCGCCAATCTCCGCGGGCTGGTCGAGAGGCATGTTGACTATCTTCGCGCCTGTCTCGGCCTTCACCTTCTCCTCGCACTCCTCCGAGCCGCACCACGCCGCCTGGACGACTCCTCCCTCCTTTGCAATCGTGTCCTTGAGCTCGTCGTAGGACCTGGCGGTGCGCACGCTGGAGGCCAGGGATTCAGTCGCCCTCGCGAGCAGTGCCTTCTGGATGTCTTCCAGCTCCCGACCTACTTCAGCGACCACCTCTATCATCTTGACAGCGCGTTTCATCGAGGTGTCTCTCCGGACGAGCACCACCTGTGACTGGTTGATGTCGCGCGGCCCGATCTCGAGCCTGAGCGGGACGCCCTTCAGCTCCCATTCGTTGAACTTCCGGCCGGGCGTCAGGTAGTCCCTGTCGTCGAGCCTGACCGAGTAAGAATCCTGGAGCAGGTCTCTTATCCTCTTGGCCTCCTCTAGCACCCTCGACCGCGTCTCGTCGTTCACGATGGGTACTATGACCACCTGTGTCGGCGCGACCTTCGGCGGGATGATCAGGCCCTTGTCGTCGCCGTGCACGGCTATCATCACGCCGATCTCGCGGGTGGTGATCGCCCAGGTGTTCTGCCAGACGAGCTGCCTCTCTCCCTTCTGGTCGATGAAGCCGAGCTCGAAGGCCCTGGCGAAGTTCTGACCGTCGGAGTGGAAATCTGGGCCCTGGATGGCCTTGCCGTTCGGCATCACGTGCTCGATGCTGAAGCTCGCGACCGCCCCCGCGAACTTCTCGCTGTCTGTCTTCCTCCCGACCAACCCCGGCAGGGCGAGCAACCCCTCCGTGACCTTCTTGTATATTCCAAGGATCTGGTCGCGCTCGGCGTCCGCCTCTTCCCTCGTTGCGAACATCGTGTGACCCTCGTTCCAAAGGAACTCTCTGCCCCGGAGGAACGGGGTGGGATGCTTGAACTCCCACCGGACGACGCTGTTCCATAGGTTGAGCCTGAGCGGGAGGTCCCTCCAGGACCTTATCCACTTCCGTACGACCTCATAGATGATGGTCTCGGAGGTCGGCCTTATTGCGAGCCTCTCCTCAAGCTTCGAGTTTCCCGCCTCGGTCACCCACGCCACCTCAGGGGCGAAGCCCTCGACGTGCTCG
>CAZAMW010000307.1:0-1562 GCA_964486265.1 uncultured Nitrosopumilales archaeon
GATCCCGCGCGTGACGTTCCTGAACAGCCATCTCGACCTTGGGCTGTTCTCTATCCGGCCGAACCGCAGTATGTCAACCAGGGCGATCGGCCTCGTACCCATAGAGAGGATGTCGCGGAGGACTCCGCCAATGCCGGTCGATGCTCCGCCGTAGGGGTCGACCGCTGAAGGGTGGTTGTGGCTCTCTATGTGGAGTGTGACCACATAACCGCCGCCGACGTCGACCACACCCGCGTCGTAGCCAGGGCCGAGCACGACACGCTTCCCCTTGGTGGGAAACAGCTTGAGGAGCGCCTTCGAAGACTTGTAGCTGCTGTGCTCCGACCATTCGGCGTCGATTATCGACCACTCCACCTCGTTCGGTTCCCTGCCCAGCCTCTTGCGGACCGCGGCGATCTCGGCGGGGCTCAGCCCGAGGCGGAGGGACTCAAGGTCTACCATGATCCGCCCCCCACGAGCGATGCGAACACCATCATCCCATCAGACGAGTGGAACGGGCTCAGCAGCGGGTCGGACGCGCGCTCAGGGTGGGGCATCAGGCCCACGACGTTGCCCTCCCTGTTCGAGATGCCGGCGATGTTGTCGACCGTACCCGTGGGGTTGGCGGACTGCGACGCCACGCCATTCTCGTCGGTGTACCGGAAGACCACCCTCCCGCTCTTCTCGAGCGACCTGAGCTCTCTTTCCTGGAGGTAGAACCGACCTTCTCCGTGGGCTATCGGCATCCTCAGGACGCTCCCTTTGGAGATCTTCCTGGTGAAGGGAGTGCCGGGGTTTTCCACGGTTACGCTGACCCACTTGCAGACGAACTTGAGGCCGGCGTTCCTGAGGAGCGCTCCCGGAAGAAGTCCCGCTTCCACGAGCACCTGAAAACCGTTGCAGATCCCGAGGACCGGGAGGCCTCGTCCGGCCATCTCCCTCACAGCCGAGATCGCAGGACTGCGGGCCGCTATGGCGCCCGCCCGGAGAGAATCACCGAACGAGAAACCGCCGGGCAGGATGACGGCGTCGTAGTCGGCGAGCGAAGGGTCCTCATGCCAGACGAGCTGCGGCTCGGCTCCCTTCACCCGCTTGAGCGTGGTGACCGCATCCATGTCGCAGTTACTGGCCGGGAACCTGACTATTGCTACCCTCATGACCTTGCTCGCCCCGCTTGAACGGTAAGGGCGTGGGCGGCTGGATTGAAGATCCGAAGTTCGTCGCACATCTTCCTGACGAGGCGCGCGGCCGAATCGCTGTCCGAGGCTTCCACCTCGACGCTGAGGAATTTCCCGGCACGGATGGACTTGACCTCCTCGAAACCAGACTTGTGAACCAGGTCCCGAAGAATCGTCTCTCCTTCCGGGTCCGGCGCTCCTTCCTTGTTGGAGATTACAACGCTGACCGTGAAGAGACGTTTGCTGGTCGTGGTTTGTGAAAAAACTTCTCGATATTTAACTCGTTTTTGTCACAGGCGTGTTAATAGGCAGGCCTGCACGGCAAAACCGAATAATAGGCTAAGCAGAACTCAGAGCACCATGGAAGACGAGCTCGTCAAGGTCAACAATGCTCTGGTCAGCGTC
>CAZAMW010000308.1:0-1559 GCA_964486265.1 uncultured Nitrosopumilales archaeon
CAGCACAGTCCCGGGGCTCGGAGCGGGTCTGGGCGGCTTCAATACCGCCGGGATCGCCGATCTCCTCCTGACGGTAGGGCTGGTCACCGGAGGCTTGATCATCTTTGGCGGCATCTTGATCAACTCTGAAAGCTCAGGACGAAGGAAGGTCGGGTGCGTACTCACCATCGTGATGATATTGATCGGCGGTCTTACCACTCTCGGCGGGCTTCTGATCGGCTTCGTGCTCGCGGCGGCAGGGGTCTATCTCGGACTCACCTACCGGTCGGGCGGTCGCCCGATGGTATTCGGGCTCGGCCCGGTCGGCACTGTCACCCTCGGCACCCCCGGGAGTGTCCCCTCCACCAACGTCCCCGCAGGAACGGGGCCACTCAACTACTGCATCAAGTGCGGCTCCCAGCTTCGCGAGGGTTCCGTCTTCTGCGGAGCGTGCGGCGCGAGAATCGCCGACTAGGTCTTGGACTTCAAGCAAGACCGAATACGGTCGAGACGACCACCACCGAGCCTATGACTAGGAAGACGAGGACCGAGAGGTACCTGACGTTCCTCGAAGACAGGAGCCTCCCGAGTCGGTTGCCGAGGACTGTTTCCAGCGCGCTCGCTGCCACGAGAGCGGTGACGGCTCCCACCAGTACTAGCAGCGCGTCGTCGTACTGGGCGACGAACACTATCGTCAGGAGCTCGGTGGTGTCCCCTGCGAGGTCCAAGACTACCAGGGAACTTACGATGCCCAGCAAGACGCGGAGTTCATTCTTTCCGATGTGCTTGATGAAGCGTCTTTCGTCGTCTTCGAGCCTGGCATCCACCTGGAGTCCGCGCAGGTATTCCAGCACGGCGTAGGCCAGCATGATGGTCCCTCCGGCGAGCTTTATCCAGTAGATGGGGATGTAGACCACCAGCACCGAGCCGAAGACCACGATGATAGCCGATGTTATCGTGAAAGCGATGGCTCCGGCGAAGAAGACGAGCAGGGGTCTCATCTTCGTCGCCAGTGAAAGCAAAAGCAGCGCGTCCTTGTCTGTCAGCTCCGCTATGAAGATGGTACCGAACACGGTCAGAAACCCTCCGAGCAGCGCGCCGGGGTCCATCGCGAGCAACCTCCTGCCCGAAGTGGACAAAGCCTTAATTATTGTTGTATCATTCGCACAATAAAGTGCGGCCCAAATGGTATCAAATTACACGGGCGACGCCAATGCCGCGGCGCGAATCAGACCCGACTCTCTCGACCTCGAGATAATGCGCCTGCTGGCGGATGACGGGAGCCTCACCTACAAGGAACTGGCGGACAAGCTCGGAGTCGACAAGAGGACGGTCGCCAAGCACGTAGAGAGCCTGAAGGAGAGGGGGGCACTCAGGATTACCGCTGATATAGACTGGCCGCTGATCGGGGTCGACGCGTTCGCCTTCGTCGGGACGATGACCGCTCTTGGCGAGAGTGACGTCGCAAAGCTCTACGAGTACATCAGGAGTGAGCCGAGGGTAATCGAGGCATACTCGACGCTCGGTTCGGACGAGTACTTCCTGACGGTCGTCGACACCGACCTCCAGACCCTGAGAGA
>CAZAMW010000309.1:0-1506 GCA_964486265.1 uncultured Nitrosopumilales archaeon
GTCAGCGACCAGCTCGACATTCCATCCCCAGTACCTGGACTCCTGAACAGTCTTGTCGCATTCGTCATCAGCGATTGTGCGCTGCGGATTATCGGTGCGTCCGACCCTTCCAAAAAAAAGCTCGGAAACCTGCCGCTCAGCGCGCCCGCGGAATACTATCTTTCGATGAGGCTCGCCCAGGAACTCCAGCTGAGAACGCTCGACCTGATCCATCTCGCACACGCCTCGATTGCCCGAGCCAGGTTTGGCGCCAGCGGGTTCGTCACAGGGGACAAAGAGATACTTAGCAAGTCCGAACCCATTCGGAGGACCCTGAAGCTAATGCCGGTACACCCCGACGTGGCAGCGCGGGGCACCCGGGACGGAGAGACCTCGTCCTGTCAAAGCGGTCGGACCATGTGCTGAAGACGCAATCGCAGCCGAGGTCTACTGAAACGTTCCCGACTCAGGTCGCGCAGGCCGGCTCCGTCGGCCATCCCTGCGAGCTCGTGAGAACGCTAGCCCAGTTGGAGACGAATATCTCCGACGAGTTGTTACCGGGACCCGCCGAGCCGAAGCCGCTTATCTGGATCTCATTCGCTCCGGGGACGGAGCAGAAGGAGAGGACGTAAGGGAAGACGTCGGTCGACGAGTTGTATCCGGGCACGTTGTAAAGAACCCCATCACCGTAGAGGGAGACCAGACGCCCGGAGAGGGCAGTGCTGTTGGCAAAATTGAAGCTGAACGTGAGCGCCTGGGGGATGACGGGAGGCAGGCTGACGTGCTGGACGGGCGGTGAGGCTGCGAGGTTGAGCTCCAGCGCCGCGGAAGCCCAGTTTTCTGTAAACGAGAGCGTCGCGGGCAAGGAGGATGGAGAGCTGATGCCGGCGGCCGCGTACTCAGCGAAGCCCTGCGACCCGGTGGACGGCGGCGATGCAGTGAAACCAGGGCCTGGTGAGTAGCCGAATCCGCCCGAAATGTACGCCACACCTACGATGAAGCCGAGCCTTGTGAATGACAGAGGGGAGACAGACACGACCGTCGAACCAGCTACTGGCGCATAGCCTGTTCCCGTTGCTACTCCGGCGGTCGTAACACCGGACAGCTCGTAGATGAAGACGCCTGAGTTGAGCACCGGACCAGCGTAGGCTACACTCACTGTGTCCGCGCCACCTGACGGGGCCGTGGCGTAATCAATCTGTGCGCAATAGAAAAGTGCATAAGGGTCACACACTTGAGCAGCCTGAGTATAGGAAGAACCCAGCGTATCCGTGATGGATGCTACTGAACCCAACGTGAATGACGATATTGCGACGACGATTACATCTCCCGCCGCCACTGGGCTCGCGAAAGTAACCGTCACGGTGGCGGGGAGCGGGAAGCAACTGTTGCATGCGCCACTCTTCTGCTGGACCAGAGTCGAGCCGGTGGCACTTGCCGAAGGAGGAGTCACGAGGAAGAGCGGTGCAAACATGACCGAGAGCACCAGGAACGCACATACGAAGGGCGAAGCCTTCACGCTCCGTC